>NZ_CDWWXB010000157.1:5759-8329 GCF_977971855.1 Frankia sp. CoWAU3
GGGGGTCCGGGCGCGGTCGACGCGCGTACGCAGCGCCGCGGCGGCTAGACTCCGACACGTCGTAGAACACCGTCCGCTCCGACTTTCGGGGCACCGTCCCGCGTGGGTCGCCCGTCGATCCCGCCGATCGCGAGGTCGCTCTGTCTACCGAGGCCGTCCTTCGTCACCGGCATGTCCCCGCCCGCGGACCGGGGCGGGCGGGCGCCTCCAAGCCAACGACCGCGGGGCCCGTACTCTCGTCCCCGCTCACCCTTCCCCCGGCCCAGAGCCCTCCTGGTGATCAGAGTACTTCTGGTGATCAGAGCACGCCTGGTGGCGCGGACGTGCCGCTCCCGTCGCCGCCCGCCGAGACCGTCGGCACGGCCGGTGGCGGCACTGATGGCAGGCTGGCAGCCGGTTCCCTCGCCGCCCTGGGTACCGTCGGGTCCGTGACGTCACCGTCGGTCGAGGCAACGGCCGTACCGGCGCCGGAGGCCGGCGGCCCGCCCGCCGACGGGCTCCCGGGCGCCGGGCACGCCACCCGCGGGGGCTGGGCGGCCGTGTCGGCGAAGGCCCGCGGCTATGTCGCCCTGATGAAGCTGCGCGTGGTCGAACTGCTGCTCATCACCACCGTCCCGGTCATGATGCTCGCCGAACGGGGCGTGCCGTCGCTCTGGCTGATCGCCGTGACCCTGGTGGCGGGAACCCTCGCCGCCGGCAGCGCGAACACGATCAACTGTTACGTCGATCGTGACATCGATCAGATGATGGGCCGCACGAAGCGCCGTCCGCTCGTGCGGGCGACCGTCACGCCCACGGAGGCGCTGACCTTCGGCATCGTGATCGGGATCGTCTCGACGCTGCTCTTCGGTTTCCTGGTCAACTGGCCCTCCGCGCTGCTGGCGGACGGGGCGATCGCCTTCTACGTCTTCGTCTACACCCTCGGGCTGAAGCGCCGCACCCCGTCGAACATCGTCATCGGGGGCGCGGCCGGCTGCTTCCCCGTCCTGATCGGATGGTCGGCGGTCACGGGGACCGTCGGCTGGGCCGCGGTGCTGCTGTTCGCCGTCGTCTTCTTCTGGACCCCGCCGCACTTCTGGGCGCTGGCGATGAAGTTCCGCGACGACTACGCCGCGGCGGGCGTCCCCATGCTGCCGGTCGTCGCCTCCGTCCAGGTCGTCACCCGGCGGATGCTGGGCTACGCCTACGCGATGGTCGCAGCCTCGCTCGCGGTCGCTCCCGTCGCCTCCACCGGCCCGGTCTACCTCGTCGCCGCCGTCGCGGTGGGCGCCTGGTTCCTGGTCGAGTCGCACCGGGTCGCCCGCCGGGCCCGGCACGGCGAGGACCCGAGGCCGATGCGCCTGTTCCACATGTCGATCACGTATCTGACTCTGCTGTTCGTGGCGATCGCCGTCACCGCTCTCGTCTGATCTCGTCCGGCCCCACCGATCCACCCCACCGACCCCGCCCCGTCCTGATCCCGGTGTCACCGGGATCAGGACGGGGCGTTGTTTTAAAACAAAAAAGAGTAGAGAACTTTGGCGACGATCTTTCTTTGGTTCTGTTTGTACACCTCAGCTTGGTAGGGCTTTCGGTTAGTCGTGGCGGGTGAAGTCGTCGATGGTGGCGGTGAGGGCCTGGGCGTCGGGGGTGGCCTGGTAGATCGGATCGTCTTGAAGGGCCTTGCCGAGTCGGCGTACACCCTCCCGTATGGGGAGGACCCGGTGCTGTGGGGGGATGCCGAGGACGGGGCGTAGGGCGTCCTCGGCGGCATCGAGTGCGTGGAGTCGAACCCGGGCAAGGGTGAGGTCGGCGCGGGCGATCGCTTCGGAGTTGTGGGAGCGGTCGGCGTGGGGGGCGTGCTGGTAGGCGGTGAGAGCTTCGTCGGCTGCCTGTTCGGCTTCGGCGGGGTTGGGGAACCATGCGGCGGTCCCGGCGACGATGCCGAGTTGTTCGGGCAGGGACAGGCGCATGAGCCCGCCGATTTCGTCGAGATCATCGGGTTGGACGCGTTCGCGGATGCGACGGCTGTGCAGCAGTGCGGTGCGGGACCGGTCGGTGTCGCCGAGGGCGGCGTGGGCGCGGGCCTGCTGCACGGACGGTAGAACGGCGATGGAGCCGCGTACGCGGTCGGTGTCGAGGGTGGCGAGTTCGGTGAAGTGGATGGATTCGGCGGGTCGGCCCATCCAATAGGCGGTGGCGGCCTGTTCGGTGCGGACGATGATGCGTAGGCCGGGATGGTCAGCGCGTTCGGCGCACATGAGTGCGGCGTTCTGGTAGGTCAGTGCCCGGTGAGTCTGGCTGAGGTCGCGGGAAGCGTGGGCGAGCATCGCGCAGACGAGGCCCCCGAGTAGGTAGAGGTCTCGGATCTGGTGGGGGTCGATGGGGTCGTCGAGTAGGCGGAAGATGGCCTTGCGCGTCACGATCAGGTCGTCGACAAGCAGACTGAGATGGTCGCCGTAGGAGCCGGAGAGACGCCGGACCTCGTTCCACAGGAGAGCCAGGATCTCCGGGGCGGGTGTGTTCTGTGCCCGGGTGAGAAACTGTAGGGTCTCCTCCAGGGCTGCGCGAAGGTCGCGTGGTGTGACGGT
>NZ_CDWWXB010000158.1:0-3597 GCF_977971855.1 Frankia sp. CoWAU3
AAAGTAACCATCGAACCCGAACAGCCCGCCGCCTGACCACCCAGGAGGAATAGCCACAACCGAACAGCCACGCTGTGACGCCGAGCCCGACCACCCGGCGCGGTCAGCCACGCCTGCAACCGACCCAGCCCACACCGGAAATCCTCACCTCAGACCCCGGCACTGACCTGCCGGAGACCTCGGAAGTCGGCGGCGTCACCCATCTACACCGGGATGGTCGAACGGTCTTCACGATCAACCGCGAGGACCCCATCGGCCGCCGCCGGTTCTCATTGGCCCACGAGGTCAAGCACCTGCTCGACGACCCGATTGTGTCCACGGCCTATGTCAGGATCGGCTTCGGCACGGCCGAGGACCACGCCCGCCAGATCGAACGCATCTGCGATCACTTCGCGGCCTGCTTCCTCATGCCCCGAACCGTCCTCAAGCGCGCCTGGTCCAGCGGGTTGCAGGACCTTGAAGCCCTCGCCGGGCAGTTCAAGGTGTCCATCTCGGCCATGCGGATACGCCTGAAATACCTGGGGCTGACCGACGAAGCCGAGTGACCGGTTCCGGCTGGACGGGCCGTCGATGTTCTTCGGGGCCGACTGCCCCAACGCGGCATAAATAACGAAAGGAGGAACTGTGAGCAAGCAGAAACGCCCGGCGATACGCGGCGAGCAGGCCATCGCCTACTACCGCGTCTCGTCAGCCGGGCAGGTCAATACCGACTTCGACCCGGAAGGCATCTCGCTGCCCGCCCAGCGCGTGGCCTGCAACGAACGTGCCCGCGAGCTGGGCATCGTCCTGGTCGATGAGTACCTCGACCCCGGGAAGAGTGGCAAGACGATTGACCAGCGGCCGGCCTTCCAGGAGATGATCGCCCGCATCAAGGCCGACCGGAACATCAAGCACGTCTTCGTCTATGCCCTGTCGCGGTTTGCCCGCAACCGCTACGACGACGCGATCATGATGGTGACCCTCGAACGGCTGGGCGTCCAGCTCCACTCGGCGACCGAGCGGAACCTGGACGCCTCGCCGGCCGGCCAGGCCATGCACGGCATGATCGCCGTGTTCAACGAGTACCAGGTGCGGGTCAGCGGCGAGGACATCAAGTACAAGATGGGCCAGAAGGCCATGAAGGGCGGCACGCTCGGCGTCGCACCTCTCGGCTACCTGAACGTCCGGGAGCAGTTCGAGGGCCGTGAGGTCCGCACGGTGATCGTCGACCCGGAACGCGGCCCCCTGATCACGCTGACCTTCGAGTTGTACGCCACCGGCAAGTACAACTTCCACACTCTGCGTGAGGCAGTCACCGCTGCGGGCCTGCGCACCAAGCCAACGAAGCGCTGGAGCGCCCGACCCATCTCGGTACACAAGATCGGCGACTTGCTGAAAGATCGCTACTACCTCGGCCTCGTCAGCTACGAGGGCGAGGAGTACCAGGGCCGGCACGAGCCCTTGGTCTCCCAGGACCTGTTCGACCAGGTGCAACGAGTGCTGTTCGCCGAACGGCAGGCCGGGGCGCGGCAGCGCGTCCACAACCACTATTTGAAGGGACTCGTCTGGTGTGACCGCTGCCAGCGACGGCTGATCATCACGCCTGGCAAGAGCAAGACCGGCGTGACCTACTTCTACTACATCTGCCGAGGACGCCAGGACCGCTCCTGCGACCTGCCGTACCTGCCGGTGGCGGACGTCGAAGACGCCATCGAGCGACACTACGTCAACGTCCGGCTCTCTGAGGAGTTCCGCGCCGAGGTCCAGAGCCGCCTCGACGAAGCCTTGTCTAGCACTACGGACAGCACCCGCCGACTGCACGCTCAGTACCAGCGGCAGCTCAAGGAGCTGAACAAGCGGGAAGACGGTCTGCTCGACCTGGTGGGCGATCCGGACTGGCCCAAGGACAAGCTGACAGCCAAGATGCGGGCCGTCCGCGAGGAACGTGCCCGGATCGAGACCCGGCTGGGTGAACAGGATCTGCCCCTCAACGAGGGCTACGAGGTGCTGACCACCGTGCTTCGCCTCCTGGAAGATCCGCAGGCGCTCTACCGACGCTCGGGCCTCCGGGCTCGGAAGGTGCTCAACAAGGCTGTCTTCACCCGGCTCTACCTCGACCAGGTACCCGCCGGGGCAACCGTGACCACCGAGGACCTCAACGAGCCGTTCGACACCGCCGTGACAGCACACCGGGCCTGGAGCCTTGGAGAGGCCGTAGACGATGTACTGGCGGAACGCGCTACGCGCGTCGCCCCAGCACGCGAAAGCGGCGCCTCCCTTTCGGGTGACGCCGCTTCACTGGGGTTCACTACCACCGCCTCGCTGAGCACTGTCCTGGAGGACGAGTGTTCGAGTAAGGCCGTGATGGTGGAGGTGAGGGGACTCGAACCCCTGGCCTCCTCCGTGCGAGGGAGGCGCTCTACCAGGCTGAGCTACACCCCCTGGAAGCATCTGAAGCTTACAGGACCGCGTAGCCCATGTGACGACCACCCGGTTCGGATGGATCGCCACCTCCGGCCGGCCGTCAGCTGATGCTGATGCTGATGCCCTCCTTGCCCCGAGCCCTTGATCGGGCGGCCGGCACGGCGACCTCCCGGGTGAGATCTGGCTGGATGCGGTCCGACAGGGCGAGGCCGGACCGCGCCCCGTCGGACCTCGCGACGGTGGCCATCAACCGGTCGAACAGGGGGGCCGCGGCGGCTGGCCGGAGCAGCCCCGCCTCATGGCCGCACCATCCCCACAGCCGAGCGCCGTCGATGACGAGCTCCTGGTCCGGCTCGGTGCTTCGGGGGAAGGCCAGCCGGGCGTCGGTCGGAACATCCGGCGTGCCGAGCTGGTGGTGCGTCCACAGCTGCAGGGACTCCTCCGGGCACCACGCCTTGTCGCGGACGGCTATCTGCCATACCGCCCGTCCGGGCCGGTACAGGGAGAGCCGGATCGCCGTTCCCCGGCAACGGAACAGCAGACCGACCCCGTCGGGACGAACACCTCGTACCTCGACGGGCACCGGGGAGCTCCCCGGGCAGACGAGGTATCCCTCGCTCCGCAACCGGGCCATCCACGACTCGAAGGTCACAGCGAACGCTGCCTTCCTGATAGTTCTCGATAGCTACACAGTGATTACGTGATGATTACGCAGTAGTTGCGCGGGTCTGGGAAGCCCCATCGGGGGATCGGCCGGTCGGGACCGGACCAGCCGCCGGGACCGGACCAGCCCGGCTGGCCCTGGCGACGTGGCCACAGGTGACCGGGGCGGGCAGCGGGCCGGCGTGCGACGGGAGAAGACGGAGACGGCGCGACCTGGCTCATCCGGCGGAGCGCACAGCTCAGCCGGTTATCCGGGGAGCGCACACGGAGCACTCCGGTGAACGAACCGGCCGGGGCAGGACGGGAGTCCGGGAATACGGATGATCGATAGCTGCTCCCATCGGGAGCAAAAAGATCATCCGTTCAGGTCTGGCGCCGAGCTCCGAGGCCCCTCGCGCCCAGAGCGGTCCCAGAATTACAGGACCGATGTGCTCGTCGCGCGTGCGGCGAGCCTCAGTGGACGCGAGGGCTGGGACAACACCGACAGCGCCCTGGACAACAGACCTCTCGCCACGCCCAGTGAGGGGCGGA
>NZ_CDWWXB010000158.1:4000-8403 GCF_977971855.1 Frankia sp. CoWAU3
GGCCGGCCGGCAGCTCGGGCAGCGGCTGGCGCATCTACGCGGCCGTGATGTCGTTGTCGCCGGGCTGCCCCGCGGGGGCATTCCCGTCGCGTTCGAGGTGGCGCGGGTGCTGGAGGCCCCGCTGGACGTCATCCTCGTCCGCAAGCTCGGTGTCCCCTTCCAGCCTGAGCTCGCGATGGGGGCCATCGCCGAGGGTGGGGTGCGGGTCGTCAACGAGGAGGCCCGGCGGCTGGCCAACGTGGGGCCGGACGAGTTCGCCGCGGTTCAGGCGCGCGAGTTGGTGGAGCTTGATCGTCGGGCCCGGCGGTTCCGGAACGGCCGGCCAAGGATCCCGCTCGCCGGGCGGACGGTGGTCGTGGTGGACGACGGGATCGCGACCGGATCGACGGCCTCTGCCGCGTGCCAGGTCGTGCGGGCCCAGGGAGCCACCCACGTGGTGCTGGCGACCCCCGTTGCCCCCCGTGACCGGATCGGCTGGCTGCGCCGGCAGGCAGACGAGGTGGTCTGCGTCCAGACGCCCGACGCCTTCTTCGGTATCGGCGAGTTCTACGCGGACTTCTCCCAGACACCGGACGAGGAGGTCGTCGACCTGCTGCGCCGGGCCGCGCTGACGATGCCGGTCGGCGGCGCGGTAGCCGACCCGTCCGGCGGCGACGTCGAGGTCGACATCCCCGTCGGTCGAGTGCGGCTCGCTGGTCGGCTCACCGTGCCCGACCAGTCCCGGGGAGTGGTCGTCTTCGCCCACGGCAGCGGCAGCAGTCGGCACAGCCCACGTAACCAGTTCGTGGCCCGCGACCTCAGTGCCGCGGGGCTCGCGACCCTGCTGTTCGACCTGCTCACCCCGGACGAGGAGCGTGACCGGGCGAACGTGTTCGACATCAGGCTGCTTGCCCGGCGGCTGATCGATGTGACCGGTTGGCTGCGCGGCCAACCGGTCACGGCTGCCCTCCCCATTGGTTACTTCGGCGCCAGCACCGGCGCCGCCGCGGCGCTGCGGGCCGCAGCGGAAGGGGGGTTCCCCGTCGCGGCCGTCGTGTCGCGGGGCGGCCGACCGGACCTGGCCGCGGCGCAGCTGACCGCGGTACGTGCCCCGACGTTGCTCATCGTCGGTGCGCGGGACGATCTGGTCCTCGAGCTGAACCGGCAGGCCCAGGCCCGACTGCTGGGCTGCGAGAACCGGCTGGCGATCGTCCCGGGCGCCACGCACCTGTTCGCCGAGCCGGGTGCCCTGGAGCAGGCGGCCGCGCTCGCGCGTGACTGGTTCGTCGATCACCTGGCGTTGGCCGGCCATCCCGGTCGCGCCTGACCGGGTACTGACCCGCTCTCCGCGCGACGCCGGGCGATGCGTGCCCACCCGGGCGACACTCTGGTGATCCACCGTAACACCACCCGGCAGCCGGATCGACTCGGCAAGATCTTCGAGGTGCGCTCGGCGGCTGGGGATCCGCCGTTTGCGGTCCGCTGGTCCGGCACGGGGCACGTCAGCTTCGTCTACCCGGGTCCGGATGCCGAGATCCGTCACCGCGACGAGGAGGCATGCGGCGGGGCCGGCTGAGCGGCCCGGATCAGGCCTGGTCGACGACCCGCCCCGCATCGAGGGCGAGGATGCGGTCGGCGAGAACCTCGGCGTCCGTGGGATCGTGCGTGACGATGAGCACCGGAGCCGCCAGCGTCGGTAGCACATTGTGCAGGAAGGACCTGACCTCGCGGCGGGTCGCGGTGTCGAGCGCGGCGAGCGGTTCGTCGAGCAGCAGCAGTCCGGGCCCTGGTGCCAGCGCCCGCGCGAGCGCCACCCGTTGCCCCTGGCCGCCGGACAGGGCATCCGGTCGCCGGTCGCCGAGATGGCCGATTCCGAACCGTTCCAGCCAGGTGTCCGCGGACGCCCGGGCGTGCCGCCGGCCCTGGCCGAGGCGGGCCCGCAGGCCGAAGGCGATGTTGTCGCGGGCCCGCAGGTGTGGGAACAGCAGGTAGTCCTGGAAGACCATGCCGACCGGCCGCTGTTCGGACGGGACGAAGCGGTGCTCGGCCGGGTCGTCGAGAACCTCGCCGGCGAGGGTGATCCGGCCCTCGTCGAGCGGGAGGAGGCCGGCCAGGGCCCGCAGCAGCGTGCTCTTGCCCGCCCCGCTGCGGCCGAGGACGGCGACCGTCTCCCCCCGCGCCACGCTGACCTCGACGTCGAGCACGAACTGGCCCCGTCGCACCGTCATCAGCGCGCTGAGCCCGCCTGACGCCGGATCCAGGCCGGGGGCGGAGGGCGCCGCCCGCGCCGAATCTCCGGTGACGGTGTTCACGGGGTGCCCTGTGTTCACGGGATGCTCCGCTCGAGCGCATCCGGGGCGGCGCCACGCGTTCCCCGGTTGCGTAAAATTCGCCGGGTGCCGGGGAACCACCGGCCCCGCAGCGCCACCAGAACCCCGACGCAGACCGCGAGCAGTACGAGTGACAGCGCGATGGCGGTGTCCGAGTCCGTCTCCAGCGCCAGGTAGACCGCGAGCGGCGTGGTCCGGGTGGTCCCGGGGAAGTTGCCGGCGAACGTGATCGTGGCCCCGAACTCGCCGAGGGCGCGGGCCCAGCACAGCGCCGCGCCGGCGGCCACCGCCGGCGCCGTCATCGGCATGGTGACTCGGCGAAACGTCATCCATGGCCCGGCGCCGAGGGTGGCGGCGGCGTCCTCGAACCGCCGATCGGCGCTGTTCAGCGCGCCCTCGACGGACACGACGAGGAACGGCATGGCCACGAAGGTCTGCGCGATCACCACGCCGACGCTGGTGAACGGGATGGTGATGCCGAACCAGCCATCGAGGTACTGGCCGACGATGCCGCGCCGACCCAGTACCAGAAGTAGGGCCACGCCGCCGACCACTGGCGGCAGCACGAGCGGGAGGGTGACCAGGGCGCGCAGCAGAGACCGGCCGGGAAAACGCGTGCGGGCCAGCAGCCAGGCCAGGGGGACACCGAACAGCAGCGACAGCGCGGTCGTGGCGGTGGCCGTCTCCACCGACAGGAGAAGGGCCTGCCGGACCGCGATCTCGGTGAGCAGATCGGGCAGGGCGGACCAGGGAGCGCGGACGAGCAGGCCGACGAGCGGCAGGAGCAGGAACAGGCCAGCGATCCCGGCCGGCACCAGCAGCGCCCAGGACATCCGGCGGCGCGTTTCCCGGCGAACCGTGCGGCGTGGATGTCCGCCGGTCCGCGGGTCACCCGGCCGGGGTGCCCGATCGCGCGGGCCGAACCGGCCGTGCGGGCCGACAGCCCGTTGCTCCGGCTGACCCCCTCGAAGGAGCGAACCGCCGAGGGTCGACACGGCGGGCAGGCCCTTCTCGCTGATCGGGGTCAACGATGCTCGGGAAGCTCGATGACGACGTTGGTCGACTTCACCGCGCCGACCGCGAGGACGCCAGCTTCCAGCCCGAGTTCGTCGGCGGCCTCCCGGCTCATGAGCGAGACCAGGCGATGCGGGCCGGCCTGGATCTCGACCTGGGCCATCACCGTGTCGCGCACCACGCGGGTGATAATCCCGGGGAAGCGGTTACGCGCGGATTCGGCGACGACCGGCGTCTGGGCGGCGGTCTGTTCGGTCGCCAGATCCTCGGCGAATCCGGCCAGGGTGCCGCCTTCGATCGCCCGGCGGCCGGCGTCGTCCAGGACGGTTGGCAGTCGGCCGCTGTCCGCCCACCGGCGGATGGTGTCGTCGCTGACACCGAGCAGCGCGGCGGCCTCGCTGATCCGGAATCTCGGCATGGGGTGATCGTACCCGCATCTTCGGGAGAACTGCGACGCATGATCCGAAATTACGGAGAAATTACAGAGAAATATCCGCTCCTGCGGGTTGGGCGGCGAGGTGGTCGGATTGACGGGACCGTGTCCTCGACCGACCCGATGCCGGCCGGATGACCGGTTGGCGCATCACGATCCGGTCCGGCGGGGCACGATGCGGAGGTTGCCCTTCTCGGCCCGACTCGTCCCCTGCCCGACTCGCCACTCCTGGAGCACCCGTGACACCGCTCGCTTCCAAACCGACCGCCACCGCCACCACGTCCTACGGTGACCCGGTCGCCGGCCCCGTGCGGATCAACGCGTGCGCTGCTCGTGGCGGGTGATCGGGTGCTGCTCGCCAACGAGCGTGGCCAGAAGTCGTTCCACTTGCCGGGAGGCCGGGTTGAGCCGGGGGAGACCGTGCAGGCGGCGCTGCGCCGGCTGCTGAACGAGCAGGCCGGTATCGAACTGGACTACCTGACGTTCGTGGGCGGCATCGAGAGCATCTCGATCGAACGCGGTGAGCGGACGGGGGTGCTCGACGTCGTCTTCGCCGCTGACCGGTCGTGGGGCGCCGACTTCGGGAGCAGGTTGAATGATCTCGACATCGTCTCGGTGTCCCTTGGGAGCCTGCTCGACCTGGAACT
>NZ_CDWWXB010000159.1:0-7968 GCF_977971855.1 Frankia sp. CoWAU3
CGACTCGCCCGCGACGAGTTGCGCCACTTCGCGTTCATGGCGGATGTGGTCGAGCGGTACCTGCGCCGGGAGGGCGACGCCGTGGTGGAGCCAATCCGCGAGGTCATTGTGACCTTCCGGATGCCACTGGCCGACACCATCCGCGGCTACTGGCGATGGGCACTGCGGATCAGGGAAGTCGCCCACTACGATCACACGGATGCCTACGCTCACCTTATCCGGGTCGTGAACCGCGCCGTCAACGCCCGGTCCGACCGGGTGAATGAACTGGTCACCTTTATCGACGCATGCCGGACCGCCCCCGGGCCACCCGACCCGGCTCATCTTCGCGACGGCCGGGAGTAGCACAAGTGCTACTCCCGGGGGGTGGCCGGGATAGGGCTTCGAGAGGTCCGGCAGAACGCCAGCGACCTGGTACGCCGCGCTCAGGCCGGTGAACGGTTCACCATCACCGTGGCCGGCCAGCAGCCGTCCTCGGCCCGGTGAGTCCGCGTACGTGGCGGCGCTGGGACGATCTGGCTGATCTCTTCGCGCAGCCGGAGGACACCGACTGGCCGCAGGACCGCAACCTCGTCGACGGTTCCCTCACGGATCCCTGGGAAGGCCGATGAATCGCGGCGTCCTCGACACCAGTGTCCTGGTCGCCACAGACGTCACCCCCATCTCCGGCGAGTTGGCAGTCAGTGTCATCAGCATCGCCGAACTGCAGTTCGGTGGTATGTATTCGGAAGTGGTGTGAGGGCATGGCGGCGGGTGGCGTGACGGTGTGTCACGCCGTGCCGGGGTGGGTTAGTGGAGGGGTTGTTTCCAGGCTTCGAGGTCGTCGGGGTTGGCGCGCCAGGGCAGGAACCGGTCGAGGTCGGCGCCGTCTGGGGGTTTGCCGCCGCGCCGGCCGCAGGTGTCGAGGTAGTCGGTGAGGTAGGTCAGGGCGTTGAGGCCGTGTTTCTCGGCGGTGCCGATGACGGTCCAGAACGCGGCGGCGCGTTCGGCCGCGCTACTGTCAAGATCCAGAAGTGGGTGGTCCCGGTGGGCGAGGATGCCCGGCCATCGGCGTTCGAGCGTGGCGAGGGCGTCCTTCGCCTTCGGCTGCAGTCCCACGGACTTCTGCTGGGTGCGGCGGGCGGGGTCGATCGCGCCGGCGGCGTCATCCCAGGCGGTGTAGGCCGCGGCCAGCGTCTGCTCGGTGGTGGGGCCGGGGGTCTCCTGGGCGGCGGTGAAGGCGGTGCGTAGCTGGCCGTGGGCGAGGTAGAGCGCGGTGAACAGCTTCGCCCAAGCCTTCCACCAGTACTCCAACTGGGTCGGGTTGGACAGCGCCGCGCGGATGAAGTGCCTTCTGAGATGAGCGACACACCAGAGGTTCACGAGACCGTCGCAGCGGCGGCCGGCCGAGACGTAGACGGTGTAGAAGTCCGAGGACAGGACCCGTTCACGCTGGTCGGCGCGCATGGTCAGGGAGAACAGCAGCAGGGCCAGGCCGACGAGGCGGAGCAGGCCGTGGATCCGCTGGTTGTTCTCGACGTAGGGGGGCGACGGCGAGCGGGTCCTTGAACGCGCTGTAGCGCCGCTCGGAGGCCTCCTGGCCCTTGTAGTCGAGGAAGACCCCGGCGGCGTCTTTCTCCTCGATGCTCTGGTTCGTCAGCAGCGCGAACCAGCCGTCGGCCTTCTGGGCGAGGTCGAGCGCGTCGGGGTCGAAGAACCAGGTCAGGTGTGGTCTGCCGGTGTCGGGGTCGGTGTCGACGTGCGTGCGCAGCCACGCCCCGACACTCTGCGGTGATCTTCTCGACGCGGGCGCGGACCGCTGCCTCGTCGGGGTAGTAGCGGATCCCAAGGTTGCGGTGCAGCACGACGAGCGCCGCGCGCGCCTTGTCGATCTGTTTCGTGCGGGTGGTCGCGGACGTCTCGGCGCGCCGCGCCGAGTGGGAGAAGACCGTGCGCACGGGGAACGGCGGGTCGGCGGCCTTCGGCCCGCGTAGGGTCGTGGTCCCCTCGACGACCCGGTGGACGTCGCGTTCGTGGAACAGCTTGTCCTGGTCGTGTGTTGGGCCGCCTGACGAGTGTCAAGCTGACCGTGCTGTTCATCTACTCCGGCGTTGAGGACCGGCGCATCGAGCCCCACCCCTCCGAGGTCGCGGCGGCCTCCCTGCGGCTGGCAACCGCCGTCCGGCCCCGCCGCTACCGCACGATCTTCTACTGGCGTCCGGGAACTGTGCGACATCTGCCCGGTGGGTCAGATCCGCCGGTGCCACGAGGCCCACCAGGTCCCTACGCGAGCGCAGCTGGTGGCCCTCGCGAGCACGGTGCCCGACACGGACGGCCTTGAGGTCGTGGACATCACCGACCGGGCCGCCGTGGTCGCGGGCCTCCCGCACGAGCAGCCCCGTTACTTCCTCCAGCACGCCCTCGGCTTCCAGGTCCACGACGTGCGCCATCCTCACCACGCGCGGCGCCACGGCCGCGCCGACATCGGATGGAAGGAGCCGGTCGCCTCATGACGGACTGGACGAGCCTGGACTACGCCGTGGTGGATGTGGAGGGCAACGGCCACCAGCCGCCGGACCTGGTGGAGCTGGCGGTCGTGCCCATCACCGGCGGCGTGATCGGGGAGCCGACCGCCTGGCTCCTGCGGCCCGAGCGCCCGATCACCGGATTCGCCCGCCGCATCCACGGCATCACGAGCGACATGGTCGCAGGCGCGCCGGTCCTGGCCGACGTGGAAAAGGAGATCCGCGCGGCCCTGGAGGGCGTGGCAATCGTCGCCCACAACGCGCACGTTGACCTCGGCGTCCTGCGGCGCAGCCTTCCAGGTTGGGAACCGCGGGACGTCTTCGGCACGCTCAGGCTCGCGCGGCGGCTCCGGCCCGAGCGCGTCAGCTACCGGCTCGGCTCGTTGGTGGAGGCCTTCAACCTGGCCGACGGCTTGGACCCACAGCACCGGCCCCACCGAGCCACCTACGACGCGCTGGTCACGGCCCGGTTGTTCGCGCTGCTGGCAACAAGCCCGGCCGGCCGCCCCCTGTCCCTTGACGAACTCCGCGACCTTCCCCCTGGAAGCGACGATGACCCGGCTGCGACCCTTTTCTGACCACCGCCGAGGACTGTTCATCAGCGTGGACGGACCGAGCGGGGCAGGCAAGTCCACGCTCGTGCGCCACCTCGCCCAACTGCTCGTCGCGGCGGGCGAGGACGTCCACGTCACGGCCGAACCGTCCGCCGGCCCCATCGGTGTACTGGCCCGCGAGTTGACCGAAACCGTCACGGGACACGCCCTGGCCTGCGTGTATGCGGCGGACCGCTACCACCACGTCGAGACCGAGATCCGGCCGCATCTGGAGCTGGGCCAGACCATCATCTCCGACCGCTACGTGCCGTCGGGGCTGGTCATGCAGCGCTTCGACGGCCTGGACCCGGCCTTCCTCTGGGCACTCAACGCCGAAGCCGCCCGCCCCGACCTGTGCGTCATCCTCGAGGCCGACCCCGACATCATCGCCCGGCGCCGCCGAAGAGGTGCCGGAGCTGGCGAAGGAGCTCGCCGACCTGGGCCAGGTCGGGCGTCTGCGCAACCCGTCCTTGTGGGAGGCGCTGGGCGTTGCCATCCTGCGCCAGGTCATCCGGGCGGGGCAGTCCAAGAAGCTCTACCGGACCCTGTGCGCGGCTCACGGCCAGCAGGTGGAGCTGCCAGACGGTGGCACGTTGGCTCTCTTTCCCACCGCTGAAACGGTCCTCGGCCTGACCGGCGTGCAGTTCACCGAAATCGGTCTGGCCTTCAAGCGGCCGGCGTTGCAGGCTGCCGCGATCGCCTACCTGGAGCACGGCACCACCTGGAGCCGTCTGTCTTGGCCCGCCCTGGTTGACGAGCTGCAAAGCGTGCGGCGCATTGGCCCGTGGACGGCCGGAGCGGCAGTGGCCGACTATTGGCTGGCCGACAAGGAAACCAAGGACGAACCGCGGCGGCGGCGCTCCTGGTCGCGGGAGCGGATCAGGTCCTGGCCGGCGTCGGCCTCCACACCATCTGCCGCCAGTGGAACGATCTTGGCATCGCCAGCGCCACCGGCAAGAAGTGGCAAAAACCCGTCCTGCGCAACATCTACCTGTCCCCGCGCATCGTCGGCTACCGGGTGTATGGCCCCACCTCCGTCCCGCTGGAGAAGCGCTACGTGGTGGACGCGGAGGGTCAGCCGGTCAAGGGCCAGCAGCAGCCCATCCTGAACCTGGAGGTCTGGGAGGCGGTGGCGGCGAAGCGCCGCGACCCGAGCCGGGTTTCCAAGCATGTCCACATCGGCGGACGGAAGTATCTGCTGTCCGGGATCATCTGCTGCGGCTTCTGCGGCCGGCACCTGATGGGCGGCTACGACCGGCGGTGGGACAAGCACCATTACGCCTGCAAGGCAGTCACCGCGGGCGGGTGCGGCAAGGTCGGCGTCACCGGCCACCATGTTGATGACATTGTTTCCGAGCTGGTCCTGGCCTACCTGGCAGGCCGCGACGTCGAGGCCGGTGCCGGCCAATGGCCAAGGGCGGGAGAGCCTGGCCAAGGCGGAGGACAAGATCGCGGAACTCATGGGTGCCTACGACCGGGACGAGCTGCCCGGCCCGTACGTCTTCCCCCCGTGTGCGCGAGCAGGAGCAAGCAATCCTCCACCTGAGGGCAGAGCAAGCCGAGTGGATACGCGCCCACACCGTCCCCAAGGTCACGAACGTGGCCGAGGCATGGCCTTCCCTGGAGCTGGAGCAGCGCCGGGAGATCATCAGTACCGTCATCGAGGCCGTCGTACTCAAGGCGGCTGACGGCCCAAAGAACCGCTTCGACCCCGAGCGGGTGGAAGTGGTCTGGCGTCCCTGACGCCTCCGCCCCGCCGGACGCACCAGTCCGGCGGGGTACTCGTCGTGGGTACCCTGACGGGCATGGGCCTGCACCTGTCCGGCGATCCAGAGGCGGACGCCTTCATCACCGAGTACCCCCTGGCGCTCCTGGTGGGTATGGTCCTAGATCAACAAATTCCTCTGGAGAGGGCGTTCGCTGCTCCCCATGAGCTGACCCGGCGGCTCGGACGGCCGTTGGACGCGGAGGAGCTGGCGAAGTACGACCCCGACGCGCTGGGTGTGATCTTCTCGCGGGTGCCGGCGCTGCACCGCTTCCCGGCTTCGATGGCCAAGCGGGTGCAGGCCATGTGCCAGCTGATCGTGGACACCTACAACGGGGACGCGGCCCGGGTGTGGACGACCGCGGCTGACGGCAGGGAACTGCTGGAGCGGGTGGCGGCGCTGCCGGGGTTCGGCCAGCAGAAGGCCAGGATTTTTGTGGCGCTGCTGGGTAAGCAGCTTGGCGTGACCCCGCCGGGGTGGCGGGAGGCGTCCGCGCCGTTCGGGGACGAGGGCACCTTCCGCTCCATCGCGGACATCACCGACGTCTCCACCCGTGACCAGGTCCGGGAGTACAAGAAGGCGATGAAGGCCGCCGCCAAGGTAGCCTCCGCATAACCATGAGAGGATGTGACTGTCACGTTATATCCACGCTCCGACGGTAGGCTAGTGGCTGATCAGGCGCCTGCGGTGACTTTAGACCGTGTGGTGGTTTCTCGACTTTCGCGGTTTTCTTGATCTCCAATTTTATGGTTGACGTCGCGTGAGACGTGTTCTGTGCGTGTTTGGTGTGCTGGTTCGTGGTGGGGTGTTTGAGCTGGTTTGCGGTCTCGGGTCGATGTCTGTTTTGTCTGGTTCCCGGGCTGTGGGGCCGGGATGGGGGCTGGTCAGGCCGCGAGGGCGCTGTCGGTGGTGGCCCAGGCGAGGCGGAGGGTGTGGATTTCCGCGTCGGTCGGGTTCGCGGGCCGTGTGGGCTGATATTGGGCGGTGATCAGGACGCGGCGGAGCTTGACGGCGAGGTCGGCGGTGGAGGGGCGGGTCTTGGTGGTGTACCAGGGGGTGCGGGCGCGGTGGTCGGCGGCGTCGCCGTGGTGGTGGCCGGTGGTGAGGTACCAGGCGAAGGCGAGGGTCTGGCAGGCCAGGCCGAACGGGACGGTGCGTTCGACGGCGGCGGTGAGTCGGTTGCGGGCCTGGCCGACCCCGAAGATCTGCTTCGCGTCCGCGATCGCGACCTCGATCGACCAGCGGGCCGCATAGCGGGCGACGAGCTCGGCGGGCCTGGTCAGGGTGTCGGTCGTGACGAGCGCGAGGTCGTAGGTCCCGGGCCGGTCGGTGTCGCGGACGAGGACGACGGTGACGGGGCGGGGGCCGAACACTCCATACCACAGGCAGCGGATGACCGCCGTGTGCACGGTCCCGGCGCGGCCGTAGCGGGTCACGGCCGTCGGGCGGAACGTCGCGGCCGCGGCGAGCTGGGCGAGGGAGGGCAGCCGGTCGCCCTTGAGTCGGGGCCGGCCACGTCTCCCGGTGCGGGGTGGGGCGGGGGCGAACAGGGCGGCGTCGCGGCGGAGCCGGGTCGTCCAGGTCACCGAGGCCGGCAGTCCCCTGAGCTCGTCGCCGGCGCAGGCGGCATCCGCGACGACGTGGACCCGGCGGGCGGGGAACGCCCCGGCCAGCTGTTCGACCGCGCGGGCGGCCAGCCAGAGCCGCGAGGCCGAGACGGTGTCCTTGCGGACCAGGCGGGCCAGGACCGGCAGGCAGACCGGCCGGCCGAGCAGCGGCGCCGGCACGACGAGGCCGACGATCACCCAGTTGTTGCCGAACCCGACCTGGTCTGGCCCCTTCGCGGATCCGTCGTGGAACCAGCCCACCGCCCACACCTTCTTCCCCGCCCGGTGGAACAGGGTGTCATCGACGACGACGTGCAGCGGCCCGGCCGGGACGAGGCGGTCGACGACGAGCCGGGCGAGCGCCAGGCCGACCTTCTCCGGCGACCAGACCGCCCGCGCGAAGAACCGGTGCGCCCGGTCGTGCGGCCACAGCGTGGACAGGCCCGCGCCGACGAGCATCCCGCACACCGTGTGCCGCCCGCCGGTGGCGAGCATCCCCACGACGAGCGCCCGGAACGTCCGGAACGACGGCGCGGTGAAACACGGCCGGAAACCCTCCAGCAGCACCGCCAGAGAAACCGGTATCGTCACGTCCGGGAGCATCGGCGTCCAACTTTCGGGTTGGTACAGGAAACGCTGATGCTCCCGCCACCAGCCCCTCGCGCTGGCCTTCCACCCCTCCGCCACGCACCGCGATACCACCGGCAGGCACCAGGGAATCATCCACCCGAAAGCAATCGGGAAAATTATCCAGCCGTTGCCAGACACTGATCTGGATCAAGAAAACTGCGAAACTCTAGTGGTTTGTTGGAATCATTTTTTGCGAGGGCTCGGCCGAGCGCTCTCAGGCGATCTGTCGCGACCGGGCCGTCACCTGCGTGAATCATGTCCGCGGCCGATGATCGGTGGCGATGTCTGGTGGCCGGAAGATGCCGGTTCTGGGTACGCGGATCGGTATCACTCCCAGTCCCTCCGAGGCCTGTGGAAATCGGCAGACTCCGCTTGAGCGTGCGTTCGCCGCTTCCGACGAGCTGACCGTGGGCCGGGTCGGCTGTTGGACGTGGAGGAGTTTGCGAATTGCGGCCAGGACGCCCTGGGTGCGGTGTTCTCCCTGCGCGGGTTCCCGGCTTGATGGCCGAGCGGGTGCAATTCATATTGCGGATCATCCTGGACACCTACGACGGGGACGCGGCCCGCGCGGCGTACGGCGGCGGCAAGGAGCAGACGGGCATTGGTCTCGTACCACCGCCGAGCGCGTCTAATATCAGGACAGCGTCCGCGAGTCGAAGCGCCGCTCTCGTCTCTGAACGAGTCCTCAAGGCTGAGCACCTTCTACTGCCCACGGTGGTGCGGAATCTTGCTCTCCGGGCAGTCCTGTCTTCCGCACACGGTGCCGTGACCTGCGACGACGCATCGTATGATCGTAACTGGTCAGGTTTTTCTTGATCGACGGTGACGGGTGGTTACGCGGTGGCGAGGGCTGGCTGGGGGTTTTCGG
>NZ_CDWWXB010000160.1:0-1374 GCF_977971855.1 Frankia sp. CoWAU3
GCGCGGCCCTGGGGGGACCTTGGTGCGGCGACGTGACATGACGTACCCGAAGGAGCCCCTTTCGGGGTAGCATTCAAGACTACCCTCGAACCTTCCGACTGGGGGGAGCAGTATGTTCTCACCCATGGGAGCGACACCATTGACGACCGGCCGGGGCAAGGAGATAACCTTTTCGATGTAGCCGGCAGCGGCCATCCGACGAAGACGGACGGCCAGCCTGGAGCGGAGCCGACGTGGCGGTGTGTCCACTTCACCCGCGATCGGATCATGGAAGGCATCGCACAAAGGTGGTGTACGGCCGATCCCGGGACCGACCACCCCTTCATGAATACACCGGTACGCGCCTGATTGACCGGGGGCGCCCAGCCGGAGGTAGCCGGGTTATCGACGTGGATAGGGAGAGGAGCATAATGGGCCCAGTGGCATCGGATTCGATCCCGATGCAGGTGCGCCTGCACCGGACGATGACCCCCGCCGGCTTTGACCACGCACCGGGACCATTCGTCGCCGATGGACAGCCGCCCGACTCTCGCACGCAGCGGGAGCGGGTCCGTCTGGCCCAGATCGAGCTACTGGAGCTGAGCGCCCAGATGACGGCCCCCCATCTCCGGCGGCAGATCCTGCACATCTACTCCCTGCTGCGCAACGAACCGGTCGTCACGCCCGGCCCGCCGAAGCCGCCGCCCTTCCGCCTCACCCTGCGGGAGATGGAGGTACTGACCCTCGTGGCCACCGGCTGCTCCAACGTCGAGGCGGCGGAGCACCTCACGATCCGCGCCGAGACCGTGAAGACCTACATGCGCAGCATCATGCGCAAGATGGGGGTCCGTAACCGTACGGCAGCCGTGCACGCCGCCCGGCAGAGCGGCCTGCTGGACTGAACGCGGCCCGTGGACCGAGGCGGCCCGTGGACCCCGGCGAGACGACGCGCGAGGACTGACCATGACCAGGCCGCGAGCTGGCACACGCCCCGCGGGCCGGCCGGTCCCCTCGGCGTCACGGGTACCCGGCGCCGGGGCCCGTGGCTCATCCGCCTACGGACGCCCCATGGCCGCTGTCAGGTCGGCGGCGTTGCGCTGGCGCAGCACGGAGCCGTGACGACCCTGGAAACCGTCAAGGGGGTTGCTGATCCAGCAGATCCAGGACCTGGCGACGAAGATGAAGCCGCTGCTGCGGACCTGGGGCGGCGCGGCGCAGCAGGCGTACGTCCCGCTGCAGACCACGTGGTCGACGGCGACCGGCGAGTTGACCGAGGACATCCTGGCGCTCAAGACGGCGGTGCACGACTCGAACGGCTCGTTCCAGCAGACCGAGCAGGCCGTCACCAGGACGTTCACGGTCTGAGAGACGGGGCCCCACCCCGCGCGCCCAGCC
>NZ_CDWWXB010000160.1:1701-3181 GCF_977971855.1 Frankia sp. CoWAU3
GGCTCACCAGCCGAGGAGATCCTCCGGCTGGTCGCGGAGGTAGCGGGCCATCGCGTCCTCGTGCTCGCGGCACAGCATGGCGGCGGTGTCGGCATCGCCGTCCCGCACCGCCTCCGCGATCCACCGACACTGCTCCCAGGCCAGGGCGACGCTGTCGGGGTCGAGCAGGAACGGCCGCGAGGTCGGATACCGCGACAGCGAACCGAGCACGTCCTCGAAGAGCTGAAGGGTGGGGCTGCGGGCGATCTCGGCGAGCAGCACGCCCCACTGTGCCCGGGCCCGGGCGTGGGCGTCCCCACCGGCGGCGCCGTCAACGGCGGCGTCAAGGGCGTCCCCACCGGCGGCGTCGACGAAGGTCAGCAGCCGACCCCGCTCAGCCGGATCCGGATTGAGCGCGGCGAGCCGGGCACACTCGGTGGTGATGAGGGCGTGGGTCGCGCTGAGGTCGGCGAACGAGGCCCGACGGGTGCGCAGGAAGACCGACGCCATATGGGCGACCCCGGCCGCGTCCGGCCGCTGTCCGTACAGACCGCCGTGATGACCCCGGCGGACGGTGAGGATCCCCTCGGCCTGCAACAGCCGCACCGCCTGACGCAGCGACGGTCGGCTGACGCCGAGCCGGGCCAGCAGCTCGTTCTCCTGGCCAAGGTACAGGTCGCCGTCCTGCCGGCTGAGAATCTCCTCCCGCAGGACATGGGCGACCGCCGTCGCTGTGCTCACCGCGGCCACCCGTTTCATGCGTCCCTCCTCCCGAACGTGACGCCTCCCGAGACATGACGCGAACAACATCATACTTTCAGGTACCTGTGAGTTTCAGGTACCGAAGGCAACACCGTCGGCGAGATCGGCGCCGACAGCGGGACGAGCCGGAGCGAACGCCGGCGTACAGGGCGCCACGAGGCCCAAGGGGCGGAGCACGGGGCGGACCTGCGGGGTGACGCACGATGCGCGGACCCGCCGGAAGCGGTGCTGCGCGGCCGGGCCCGATCGTATGATTGTTCAATGAATGAGATGCCTATCTCATATTATGAAACGCCCAGCTGGGATCCCGGGACCTACGACGGGGAGCGCCGCCGGCTCGTCCCCTCCTTCGACCTGCTGTACGGATCGGTCGGCGACCTGGTGGCACGCCAGGGTGGCGCCCGACCGGCGGTGCTCGACCTCGGCGCGGGCACCGGTCTGCTGGCCGCCGCGGTCGTCGCGGCCGTCCCCGACGTCCGGTTGCACCTGTTCGACCGCGCCGCGCCGATGCTGGCCAAGGCCCAGGCGCGGCTGTCCGGCGGCCCAGTCGAGGCCGTCACCGTCGCGGACCTCGCCTCCGCCCTGCCTACCGGCCCGTTCGACGCGGTCGTCTCGGCGCTGGCCATCCACCACCTCGACGACCCCGGCAAGCGCGACCTGTTCCGCCGGGTGCGCGACGTCCTGCGGCCGGGTGGGCTGTTCGTCAACCTCGAGCAGGTCAACGGCCCAACCGCCGCCC
>NZ_CDWWXB010000160.1:3375-5197 GCF_977971855.1 Frankia sp. CoWAU3
CCAGCCGGTGAGCCTCACATCAGCTGCCGGGCGACGTCCGTCCGCACACCTGCCAGGGCGGTGTAGGCCGTGCCGCCCGGACATTCGGTGGCCATCCAGTCGCGGTGCCCGCTGACGGCCGGGACGGTACGACGCCTGCCACTCACCGGATTGACGTAGTGGACGGTGCCGAGCGGGTCGAGATGATGCGCTCCGGTCAACGCGAGCAGCACCAGGACGAGCGTGCGACGGGCGGCGGCGGTGGGGGTGCGCGTCCGCAGGTCACCGAGCAGCGCGACGCCGACGTTGCCGGCGTTGAAGTCCGCCACATGCGCACCCGTCACCACGTAGCCGTCCTCCCGGTGGCCGGGAACGCTGTCCGTTCCCGACCACCGGCCCTCGTAGAGCGTGCCCGCCTCGTCGATGAGGAGGTGGTACCCGATGTCCGACCATCCCCGCTCGACCGTGTGGAAGTGGTAGATCGCCCGCACGGTGGCGGCGGGGTTCGGATCGTCGTTGGGCGTCACCGTGTGATGAACCGTGACAACCTGGCCCGGGTGGTACGTCGGTTTCCAACCGCTGCCGGACGAGGGGGACAGCCGTAGCGACTCGTCCGCGCCCCACGCGGCCCGGGGCAGGTAGCGCAGGTCTAGCGTCGCCGGCAGCCGGACGGGGGCGACCGGCGCGGCGGGGACCGCCGACACCCCGGACGCGGTCGCGACCCGGGGCTGCGGCGACGACCTGGGCGCGGCGAAGAGCCCCGGCGACCAGGCGGCGCAGGAAGCCGAGATCGCGGAAAGGGCGGCATAGGCGGACACAATGGGGGCCGTCAACCGCTGCAACGGCCCCGACGTCGTGTTCAGGGCGGTGGACGTCACGGACGTCGCGCCGGGTGGCAACCACAGTTCGTAGCCGGTCGCGCGGTGCGCGGCGACCAGCACGGCGGCGCTCCTCCCCCCGGCCGGCGAATCGTCCCGCTCCGCCGGACAGCCGACCGCCAGCGGCCGCCATGCGTCGAACCCACCCCCCGGCTGGCGCAGCCGGATCTCGGCGCCCCGAGAAACGGCACCGCCGGCATCGGCGGTCCCGGCGGTCCCCGTGCCGGCACCACCGGAACCGGCCCGGCCATCCGCCGCGCGATCGTTCCCGTCACGGGTCCATCGGACCGCCACGTAACCGATGTCGAAATCCGACGTCGCGGGCCCCACTCCCCTCGTCACGGCAGCCAGGGTCCGGGGCACGAGCACGACACGCGTCCCCGGCGCCGAGAGGGCCCGCGCTTCCGCACCGGGTCGGGCCCCTGCGTCCGCTGGCCCGGCCGGGCCAGCGGACGCGCTGCTCGGCGCGGCGGCGAGCAGCGTCTCCGCCCCTCCGCCCAGACCGGCACCGGCGAGACCGAGAATTCCGCGCCGGGACAGACCGGGCTCACGGCGACGCCGACGAAACGGGTCAGCGGCATGGGACATGAGGCGTCCTTCGGGTCGTCATGGTCGAGACATTGGCACGCTACGGTATCCAATGCCTCACTCTTCGCATCAAGGCGCCAAGAGATCCACCACGGGCCACGAGCTGCCCGGCGGCAACGGGGACGGGAATACGTCCCGGCATCGAGGGAAGGTCCATAAGCATCCGCTCGGAAGGACCTGAGCATCCGCTCGGGAGGAGGGGTGCCATGGTCGGGAAGAATCCGCGGACCGACAAGACCGACAAGAAGGCGCAGGCCGACGAGATGCGGGACGACGTTCCGTCCACCATCACCCGCTCCGACGATCAGGCCATCCGCACCTGGAAGAAGACCCACGACTCGGCGGTGAAAACCTACGGTGAGGGTGCGCGTGCCCAC
>NZ_CDWWXB010000160.1:5476-8754 GCF_977971855.1 Frankia sp. CoWAU3
CCTACGGTGAGGGTGCGCGTGCCCACCGTGCGGCCTTTGCCGCGCTCAAGCACACCCACGAGAAGGTGGGGGACCGTTGGCGGCCGAAGAGTCGGCCCGGTCCCTCCGACGAGCAGGCCGCCAAGCCGACGCCCGCCTCCCGGCACAGCGGGCCGACCGCCGAGGGCGTGGACGCGGACGCCTCGCTGACACACCTGCGCGCGCTCGCCCGTGAGCTCGACATCCCCGGCCGCTCGACGATGTCGAGGGACGATCTCGTCGATGCGATCAAGAAGGCCAACCGCAGGCGGACCGCGCAGGCCCGCGGCGGCGGGTAGGAGTCGTCAGCTCCCGAGGCTACCGGCCAAGGCCGAGATTGGCGTTTACTACCTATGCGTACTACCTATGCGCTTTCGACGCGGATGTCGTCGAGTGCGAAACCCCGGATACCCATCATGGCCGGTAAGGGCCCACCGTCCGCGCGCCGCCGCGGGCGCAGGTAGTAGTGCCAGGTCGGGGCCGGCCCGACCGGCGGCCGGGCCCCTCGGGTAGGTTCTCCCCGCCCCCGCCGATAAGTGATCTTCGTCGTCATGCGGTTGCCGGGGTCGGAGTGTCCCCCGGGGTCGGGGGGTCCCGCATGCGAGGCCGCTTCGTCGCCGTCCTCCCGCAGGCTGAACCGCGCGTGCAGACGGCGCAGCGGCTCGGGAGCCCACCAGTTGTAGTCGCCCGCCAGGGCCATGAACGCCGGGACGAGGATCGCTCGCACGAGGGTCACGTCGAGCACGATCGACACGGTCAGCCCGACACCCACCAATTTGATCATACTGATGTCCGATGCGGACAGCGCGACCATGACCACGATGAGAGCGAGCGCCACACTCGTGATCAGTGGACCGGTCGTCCCCAGCCCACGGGCGACGGAATCGCGGTTGTCTCCCGTCCGCAGGTACTCCTCGCGGATGCGGGCGAGCAGGAAGATCTCGTAATCCATGCTGAACCCGAACGCGATGAAGAACATCAGGACCGGGCTGGTCATCTCCAGCATGCCCGACACCTGGAAGTCGCCGACCAGACCGGTCAGGTGTCCGTCCTGAAAGACGAACGCCAGCAGCCCGACGGTGGCAGCGAGGTTCAGCGTGTTGAGGAACATCGCCTTCAGCGGAAGGAGCACGCTGCCGGTGAACAGGAACAGCAGGATGAAGGTCGCCGTCATCACGACGGCGAAGGCCGGCAGCAGACTCCGCTTGATGGAATGCGAGGTGTCGAGGAAGTGCGGCGCAAGTCCGCCGATGAGGACGCCGAACGGCGCCGGTACCGCCCGCGGCCTCCGGACCAGGTCCTTCGCCGACTCGGACAGCGGAGACCTGTCGGTCTGCCACACCGACAGCCAGGCGCCGCGGTGCGTTCCGACGTACCTCATCGCAGTCTTCGGCACCGCACCGATCCGCTCGCCCCGCAGGAAGCTGCCGGTGACGGTGTCGATGCGGGCAACGCCCGGCAGCGCGGACAAGCGGGTCGCGTAGTCGGTCAGCTTCTCGGCGTTCCCCGGGTCCCGCGCGTCCACGCCGGGCACCACGATCGGAATCTGGCAGGACAGGCAGACGACGAAGTCCTCCCGCATCGCGTCGTTGACGACGTGAGCCTCCGCGGTCGCCGGCAGGACCGTGTCGTCGGCCAGCGCGAGGTCGAGGTGGCGCAGCGGGGCGGCACACAGCACCAACACGAAGATCGCGACCCCACCGAAGAACACCGGGTGGCGCATGACCCGCCGCGCCAGCGCCGACCAGCCGCGGCCAGCCGCCGAGGCCCCCACGCGGTGGCCACCGGACCGCCGGTGACCCGAGGGGCGCGACCCCGAGCGTCTCAGGGAGCCTCTCAGGCGCGACAACGCCAGCCGGACGTTGCCGCGCTCGATGCGGTCACCGAGCACCATCAGCGCCGCGGGCAGCACGAGCAGTGCGGCCACCTCCGATGCGACGACGACGATGATGCCGGCGAAGGCGAACGAACGCAGGTAATAGATCGGGAAGACCAGCGCGGCCGTCAGGGACAGCGCCACCGTCACCCCGGAGAAGAACACCGTGCGCCCGGCGGTCTCCAGCGTCCGGCGCAGCGCCGCCGCCGGGAGCAGCCCGCGGTCCCGTTCGTCCCGAAAACGTCGCAAGATGAACAGGCTGTAATCGACCGCGAGACCGAATCCGAGGGCGGTCGTCAGGTTCACCGAGAAGACCGACACGTCGGTGAGCGTGGCCGCCAGCCGCAGCAGCGCGAGACTCGACACCACCGACACCACGCCGACCAGGACCGGAAGCAGGGCGGCCAGGACCGTGCCGAAGGCGTAGAGCAGCACGAGGAACACCAGCGGAGCGGAGATCTGCTCACCGTGCGCCAGGTCGACACGGCTGCGCTCGGTCACGTCACGCATGACCGCGGGCGCCCCGCCGAACCGGACCTGGACCCCCGGACCATCGTGGGCGTACCGGTCGTGCAGGGCGTTCAGGCGGTGCTGGATGTGGTCCTCGGAACCGGTGAGCCGAAACACGATCAGGGCCGACCGGCCGTCCTTCGCACGCAGCAGCGGGCTCGCCTCGTTGGGCCCGCCCGGCCAGTACGACAGCACCGAGGTCACCCCCGGCTCCGCGGCGATCCGCCCGGTGAGCTCCCGGCCCAGGCGGGCGGCGATCGGCCCGTCGATACCCGGGGCCGACGTCAGCATGATGGCGACGTCGGGGGGCGCGTCCGGGAACTCCTCGTCGAGCAGCCGCTCAGCCCGCGTCGACGGATCGCCCGGTGCGTAGAAACCACCGGTGGCGAGCTGGTCGTAGATTCCGGCATTCCACGGCAGCAGCACAACCACCAGCAGGCAGGCGGCGGCGAGTAGCCTTCCCCGGTACACGACGGCCGCGTCAGCCACCATCGTGAACAGCGAACGGGGTGGTGCGCCGGTGGAGCCCGCCGACGCGGGGCCGCGGTCGGCCCAGCCCTCGTCCCGTCCGTGCGGCCCCTCGTCCCGTCCGTGCGACAACGCGGCATACGTCACCCGATCGGGTCGGGATTCGCGCTGCTGCGCCGGATCAGCGAACGACGGCATGACGCTCCTTCGAGGATCTCCCGTGCCGATGGATCTCGTAACGGCCGGACGGTGGCCGCCAGCGACCACACGTCCGGGCATGGAGCACCGCATGGAGCACTGCATGGAGCACCGCGAGGAAGTCCCGAGCTTCCGCCTCGAAAGTAGACCCGCCTGGGGTCCCAGTTCCGAACTCAGGGCTGCGCGAAGGTCGCGTGGTGTGACGGCC
>NZ_CDWWXB010000161.1:0-7941 GCF_977971855.1 Frankia sp. CoWAU3
CCCCACAGCACGTCTACAAAACGTCACCGATCACAACGTAGCGTGATCTCTGCGCGGCCCTGACCTGCCCCCGCGTCCGCCGCTCGTTGATGGTGTTCAGGGGGAGCACTACCACGAAGTAGATCACTGTAGCGACTGAGAGGAATGCGATGACGCTGTTGATGAACTCGCCGTACCGAAACACGCTGCCGTTGATGGTGAAGGTGAGGGCCGAGAAGTCGGGTTTGCCGAAGATCGCGGCGATCAGCGGGGTGAAGATGGTCTTCACCAGCGACGTCACCACTGCGGTGAAGGCGGTACCGACCATGACCGCGACCGCCAGGTCGACGACGTTCCCTTGCATCAGGAACTGCCTGAAGCCCTTCATGTGGCGTCCCCCCTGAAATATGTGCCTGATGACATGGGAGGATATCGACGCAGATCAGTGGGTGACCGGCGAGGTACCTGGCCGATCCCTCTACGCCTTCGGGGGGCTACTGCCAACTAAGCTCGCGCAACGTCGACGCAACGCCGTGGTACACCGGTGGGACGGGTGGACGCAAGCGGAGCTCGGGATCGGAGGTCGTCTGGTGACGGACGGTGTGCGACGGACCGAGTGGGACGACGACGACCGGCAGTCTCCCTACTATCAGGGGAGCGGTAGGGGTCCCTCGATGGAACCGTACCAACAAGCGGGGCCGGATCCGCGTCCGCGGCCTAGCGGCTACGGCCCTCCGACCGGGCCATATGACGCCGCTGGACCGGTGACCGGGTCCTACCACCCGGTACCGGCGAGCCATGGCGATCCCCGCCATGGCAGTCCACGTCAGGGCGGTTCGATACAGCCCGAGGATATCGATTCCCCGTCCACCGGCACCTCGATGCGCCGGGCGCTCGTCCCGCCCGCTCGGACCGCTCGGACCGAGGGCCTGCGGTCCCGAGTCGTTCCTGGTTCCACTCCCGCACCCGCACCCGGTTCCACTCCCGGGCGTCGACCACCCGGATGGGCTACCGATGGAAGGTCGGCTCCACGAGGTGGACCGGATCGGCCGAATGAGGTCGGTCTGCCGCGGGCCAGAACGGCGATGCCGACACGTCGGGCCGACGGTGCCTCCACAGGCGGTCCGCCGACCGGCGGCGCCGGGATGAGAGACGGTGGAACAGGCCCGCGGATGCCCTACGGCAGGGATGCCGGCGACGACCTCGGACTCGACCGACGCCATGCCGACCGAACCGATCCTGATCGGCCTGATCGGCCCGAGGCTTACCCGCCGGGCGTGGGGCGGAGCCGGCCGAGTCCGGCGCGGTTCGGAGCCGATCAGCGGGTCGCGGCGCGTCGCTCGGGGAGCCTGGCCTCCGCCGCGGGCACAGCCGATTTCCCCGACGATGACGACGCTCGCGATTCCCGACAGGGAGATCGTGATTCCGACACCATGCCTTTCCTGCATCGGGTCGGGGTGGCCCTGGTGGTGCTGGCCGTGGCACTCGGGGTGGGCGTCGGGGCCGGTGCCGTCTGGGAAAAGGTCCGGCCCAGCGGCCGGACCGCCAATGCGGCCCCGGCGCCGACGGCAGCATCGTCCGGCGGCCCCGCAGCGGCCGCGCCCAGCCCAAGCACAGGGGCGGCTGGCGGTCAGGCGGCTGGCGGTCAGGCGGCCGCGGGCCAGATCGCGGTGCCGGCGGACTGGACCTCGTTCACCGACACCGTGCAGAAGGCCACCTTCTCCCACCCGCCGGTGTGGAAGCAGCGGCGCGACAACACCGGCATCTTCTATGGCGAGCCCGGCACCGTCTCGGAGTACGGACCGCAGATGATCGGGGTGGCCCGGGTCGCGGTGCGCGATCCGGTGGCAGCGCTCACGCAGGTCCAGTCCGCCGAGTTCAACACGGTCCCCGGTCTGACCAGGGACCATTCCGGTCCGGCGACGGACACCAGCGATCAGCCCACCCAGGAACTTGCCGGCTCGTACGACCGGGAGGGGCAGCGGGTCTCCTACCTCATGCGCACGGTGTCGGTGGCCGGTGCCGTGTACGTGCTCATCGCGCGAGTGTCGACCAACGTCCTGGCGTCGCTCAACACGCTGATGGGCGCACTGCGGTCGTCGTTCGCGCCGGCCTGATCCGTCCCCGCCGGTTGGCCGTCATGGGTCACATCCGTGGGCCGGGCCGCGCGGAACGGGCCGGAGCCAGCAGATTCCAGATCATCCTGCCCGTGGCGAAGGCGGCCGGTCCGGAGACGGCAGGCCAGCCGTGGGCCAAGGCGGGCAGCAGGAACTGCACGACCCGGGCCGAGGAGGCACAGGGGGTCTCCTTGCGCAGGGCGACGGCCGGTGACGTCACTGCGGTCGAATTCGCGGGCACACCCGGGACGGCGCTCGGCATCGGGACCCGCGGGGCGGCGTTCACCGGCGCGCTTGCCGGGTGCACCGGGGGCACGGCGACGGGCGTGGCCACGTCCGCATCCGTTCCAACGCTCAGCGCGGACGGTGATGCCACCGGAGCGTGCCATGGCACGCCGGTCGAATCCGTGAGGACAGTGTCCGTAGGCCGGCTCGGGACGGGGCAGCGATCCACCGACCGGAACGGGATCATGCTCTCCTCGACCGACGTGATCGCGGTCCGTAGCACCGGCGACCAGGGGGTCCCCTGGTAGGGTATATGGCCGTCCGCCCCGCCGTGGACGTCCACGACGGTCAGCGGGGCGCCCGGATGGCAGTCCGACACCTGACGGCTGGCCGCCACGACGGCGATGCCCGCGAGTTCGTCTCCGTGTTCGCAGGCGTACCGGTAGGCCAGCATGCCACCGTTGGACAGACCGATCAGGCTGACCCTGTTCCGGTCGATCGGGTAGTGCTCGCTGAGATGCGCGATCAACGCGCGTAGCCAGCCGACGTCATCGGTATGGTTGGTCACGGCGGGGTCGCAGCAGGTTCCAGCGTTCCATGCCCTGTTGAGGCCGTCCGGGTACACGACGGCGAGGCCGGCGGTACGGGCGAGGCCGTCCAGGTCCCAGTGCTGCTCGGGATCCGTGCCGTCGTAGTAGAGGCTGTGCAGTGCCACGAGCAGGGGATAGGGCTTCGGGGCGTCGGACGGGGGCAGGGTCACCCGGATGGGGGCGCCCCGTCCGGAGCGTTCGAATGCATCGGGACCCGTGGTCGGCGCCGGGGTGGCGGCCAGGACCACATGACCACGTCGGGGACCCTCCAGCACGCCGCAGCCGGACGTCGTCAGCAGAAGGGAAACCAGGAGGGCGAGGAGCCAGGCCGCGGCGACGCGGCGGCGACGGACGGCTGGCACGAGGGCCATTCTGGCGCGTGTCCAGCGCCCCGGGCGTCACCGGTGTCGGTGATTGCTCTTCGTGTTCGATCTACTACGAGCGAGATCGCCTTCGGGGGCGCGGACCACATTGAGTCTGGGACGATCCGCGTCGGAAGGTACCCAGCGGCCCGATGACCGTGCCTCCGTGTTCTCCGCGGCCGTGCGGTAACGGTCGAACGCCTCCTGAGCACGGCTTTCCAGATCGTCCACGAGAGCGAGTGACTCGCGTACCCGCCGCTCTCCGGCGGGACCGGCGGCGAGCAGGTCCGACAGACAGTTGTCCACGGCACGCCGCGCCGCCAGCCAGCCGAGGAGCAGTCGGGAGCGCTCCATATCCGAGAGCTCGTCCACCGAGATGTCCCTCCGCTCGCCACTCGTGACGTTGATGAGGTGCCCGCCGTGAGGATCGGCCACATGCGGACCGATCCGGCGGGGTCCCCTGGCTGGGTCAGGTGTCCGGGTCAGGGCGATATGCGTGGTCGAGGTCAGTGACCGACTTTTACCGTCCGTCCTCTTCCAGAGTGCCCCACCTGGGGCCCGAACGCGCCGCAGTTCGCCGAACGCACACCCACCAGTCGACGCGACCGGGACGTGGGGGACGGACCACACGTTACGTGGGTCCCCCCGGAAGCGGTCGGCCGGCGGTCGGCGGGGGCTCGTCCACCGCGGACGGTGGAGGCCGTTCGGAGGAGCCGGTTTTGGACAGTGGTCCCTCACCCGGTGGCGGGATTGGGGGTCGGGGCGAGGCGACGGCCGGTGGGGGCAGCGGCCGTTTCGGCGCGTGTGCCGGGGAGTCTGTGTGTGCCGGGGAGTCTGTGTGTGCCCGGGAGTTGTGGGGACCGGTGGGACCGGCGGGACCCGGGAAGCCGTGGGGTGTGGACGAGCGGTGAGAGACCCACGATACCTGGGGCACCGTGGTGGGGCGGCGATCGTGCCACTTCGCTCGAGCCTCGGCGGCGGTGTCCTCGACATGATCGAGGATCTCCTCCCATCGGATCTGCATGGGTCGAATGAGGCCGCCTCCCACGCCGACGACGATCACACCGGTGAGGGAGGCCAGGATCGCCCAGAGGAGCGGTGTGGTGACCGACGTCGCGAGTCCCACCTCGTCCAACGCCGCCTTGCCGAAGGCGACCACGAGCACGGTGGCCACGATGTTGCCGGCCGCCCGTCCGTACGCGAGGTCGCGTAGTGCCTCCGTGACGAAGGTCTGGACGACCCGGGCGAGGCCGACCCCGATCATGATGACCAGCGTCGCGAGCAGGATATGGAGCAGCAGAGCGAGTAGATCGGTCACGGTGTCCTCGGCCGCGTTCGGTCCGAAAACCCCCAGCGCGATCCGCAGCACGCCGAGCAGGCCGATGCCCATGAGCACCCGCAGCCCGCCCGCCCGCACGCTCGGGGCTGGCTGGTGCAGTAGCCGCGGCAGGCCGGCGCGATCGATGATCCGATCCAGGCCGGCGCGTTCGGTCAACCGGGTGACGAGGTGCGTACCCGCCCGAACCAACAGCCAACCGAGCAGACAGATCGCGAGGAAGAGGCCAGTTTTCGGGGCTGTCGCGGCGATTTGCGACCAGGCGTCGGAGAAGCCCCGATCCCACTCCACGGCAAGCGTCACCCGTACAGCACAACAGCAAACACTGTGTAGTTGAATGATGACACGCCGCTATTTTGTGGGGGTGGCCCCGTGGTTTGCCCCGACCGCCGGGGGCCAGATATCCGGCCTCGGCACCCCCGGCGGTCGGGGCACCCCCGGCACCGGGTTCCCGGCACAACCGGGTCTCCCAGGGCTCGTGCGGACGGGCGAGGGCCCGTCCGGTTGAATCGGTGGATGAGCATGCAGCCCGTACACATACCACCACGGGCGGATCTGCCGACCCTGGCGGCGGCGGCTGCCGAGTGCCAGGGATGCGACCTCGCACAACTGCCCGGCACCCGCACGGTCTTCGGGGTCGGCCCCGCGCATAGCTGGCTCGCCCTCGTCGGCGAGCAGCCGGGCGACATCGAGGACCGGCGGGGTGTGCCGTTCGTGGGCCCCGCCGGCAAGCTGCTCGACCGGGCCCTCGGCGAGGTGGGACTCGACCGTGCCGAGGTGTACACGACAAACGCCGTCAAGCACTTCCGGTATCGCACCGGCAACGGTCCGCGGCGGATTCATCAGACCCCGGACCTGCGGCATGTCACCGCGTGTCGTCCCTGGCTATCCGCGGAGCTCAACCTCGTTCGGCCGGCGATCGTCGTGATCCTGGGGGCTACGGCAGGCATGTCGCTGCTCGGACCGTCGTTCCGGGTGACGAAGATGCGTGGCCGGCTGCTCCCCGGGCCGGCAGGCTCCGGGGCTCAGCTGCTCGCCACGCTGCATCCCAGTGCGGTGCTACGGGCGGATCCCGCCCGCCGTGACGAGGTCTACGCCGGATTCGTCGACGATCTGCGGATCGCCGCGGCGGCCCGTCCCACCATGGACCCGTCCGCCTCGGTGGACGCATAGTCCGTCCGGGCCCCGGCGATCCTCCACCGGGAAGGGCCTCGTTACCGATCTTCGTCTAGGCGACGATGTCGATCGGCGTGCCGAGGGGAACGGTCTGGGCGAGTCTGGTGATCGCGTCGTTGCTCAGGCGGATGCATCCGTGGCTGACGTCCTTGCCGATGAGCTTTGGTTCGTTCGTCCCGTGCACGCCGATGACCGGCTTGTGGCCGCCGAACGAGCTGAGTGATGTCGAGAAGCCGTTGAGCCCGAAGGCATACGGCCCGTACGGACCGTTCGGATCACGCGGCTTGAGCAGCTCCATGAGATAGAAACGCCCGCCCGGCGTCGGGGTGTCGGCGGTGCCGATCCCCACCGGCTCCTCGGCGATCTGCGTCCCGTTGCTGAACACCTGGAGTCGGTGCCTGCTGCGGGAGACAACCAGCCGGTACGGCGTCTCGGACGCGGTGACCTGGTCCGCCTTCAACCATCCGGTGCTGCCGTTCGGCTGCACCGGCAGCAGTACCTGCCACCATCCCGACAGCTTGGCCTGGACGAGGAAGACCCGCCTGACGCCGTTCTCATTCGGACTGGCCAGAGTGGAGGAGGGTTGGGTGTCGGTCGGGGCGCTGTAAACGTCGACGCTGGCACCCACGGCCGTGACCACGGTGCTCTTTCCCTGGCCGAGTCCGGCGGCGGCGGCGAGCTGGTTGCGCACCTGCGGGGAGAGATCGGTGGATGCGTTCCTGGCGCCGTCGCCGCAGCCGGTCAGCACGACGCCACCCAGGATGGCCGCGAGGGCGCTCGCAGCCATCCTGGGACCAGGTCCGGAGCTCATCGCGTGTAGTGCGGATCGGCCGGGACGGCGCTCGTGGCGGCGGGCACCGCGACGGGCACCGCGACGGGTAGCGGAGCGGGCGGTGCGAGCGGCGGCGGGGCCGATCCGCCCGTGCAGTTGGAGACACCGACCGTCGGCACGGTCACGAGCAGAACCTTGGTCCTGGCGTCCCAGGGGGAGCCGATTACCGCGAGTGCCTTCGAGGGGAGGTCAACGGTCTGCTTCGGCCCGATGTCCAGAATCCCGCCGTGCAGGCTGGTGTCGAACCAGCCGAATCCAAAGGCCTTGTCCGCGGTGTTCTTTAGTTTCCATGAGGGGACGGAGTCGTCGCAGGTGAAGGTGAGGAACAACGGGTTGACGTCCATGTCGTCGATGCTGTTGATCTGCTTGTCCAGCGGGACCTTGAAGGGCAGCAGGTCGAGGAAACCATCGAGTGTCGGCTTGCCGGTGCCGGTGGTCGGGGTCGCGGAGGACGTCGCGCTCGCCGTCGCGCCCAGAATCAGAGCCGCGGCGTCGGTGGGCGTGGCGCTCGGCGTGGCGCTCGGATCGAGGCTCGGAGTGGCGGTCGGGCCGGCCGACCCGGTCGGCTTGCCCGCCGAGTCCAGGCCGGCCAACGGCCCTGTCTTCGGGGTCGCCGTCGGGGTGTCGGAGACGAGGGGGGACGGACTCGACTGGGTGACGGCGGCCGTGGCCGTCGCGATGGCGGTGGGCGACGGTTCCGGAGTTTCGGCGAGCGCCGGGGAGGCCAGTGCGATGGTCGCCATGCCGAGAACGCCGGCCACCGCGGCACGCATTCTGGTGATACGCATAAATCCGTCTCCTCGACGTGTGCCGAGCACGTTGATTGCGGGTAGGAGCGATTGCAGCCAAGAAGGTAGCAACGCGCCGTTCGTCCCCGGCGGGCCGGGTCCGGCGTAGCGGAACTGTTGGGTCGAAGAGGGACGGAGGACGGGCGCGACCCCTTTGTCGATCATGGAGTTCTCGACACTTCATGATCGCCAGGGAAGGGGAATGGGCCCGGGACGCCCGCACCGGGCGGCGTTGGAAAGAGCTGCCGAAGCCTGGATCCAGGCTCACTGGCGGCCCTCGACGCCGCCCCGCACCGCCCGGCATGGCGGGCGGGCCGGGTACAGCGCGTGCTCACGGTAGATGGAACGACGATGCGCCCCCAGCACGGCAGCCGCCACGTGCACCTGCCCGAAGTCCTCGCCCACGCCCGCGGCGTGCTCCTGACACAGGTCGACGTCGACGAGAAGACCAACGAAATCCCTTTGTTCTCCGCGGTTTAGACCAGATTCCTGAGGTGAGGATTTCCGGTGTGGGCTGGGTCGGTTGCAGGCGTGGC
>NZ_CDWWXB010000162.1:0-1579 GCF_977971855.1 Frankia sp. CoWAU3
AGCACGCCACGGATCGCTTCCGCCCGTCCCCATAGCGGTGCCGGCATGATGTCCAGGCGAGCCGCATCCAGCGGCGGATTCGTTGCGCCAAGCGCGATGGCGGCCAGTGCGAACAGCGGAACCGTGACGGTGAGGGTCGAGCTGAGGATGGCCGGCAGCAGCACGGCGGCGAGGAAATAGGCGCCGATGGCGACCTGGATGCGCCCGGTGAGCCGTCCGGCTGCCAGCAGCCGGTCGCCGAGACGGCCACCGGAGGCAACCCCGGCCAGCGCGGCGGCGCCCAGCAGGCAGCGTCTGCATCCGGCCGGTGTGCCCGCCAGCCTGCCGCGCATTCCGCAGCCCTGATCGGCGGGCACCCGAACCGCGCCGTTGCGGCATCGGGGTGCCCCGTCAGCGCACGTCCGCACCGGAGCAGCGAGTTCCGTAAGGCAGCCGTCAGTTTGTTCGGGCGGCCCGAGTGGCATGCTCCTCAGTACAGCGTCCTTGAGAGCACAGCGTCGACGGGTATCGGCATCTGACGGCATGCCATCGGCATCTGCTGACGCTGGCACGACTGCCGCACCGCCCGGTACCGGGCGGCTGTCATTCGCGCGGCGGTGGCGGGGTGGCCGGGGCAGAGTGGTGGCAGCGCCAGCGCCAGCGGCCGGGTAGACGGGGGCCGGGTGTGCGTAGGTCGGGTGTGCGGACGGCTGCCCGTGACCGCGGCGGGGCGGGGGCGCGAGCTCGTCCGGAGGGGCCGGGATACAGCCAGCCGCGGGAACGGCGCCGAATGCCCGCGGCCGATGCCTTCTTCCTCGAGGTGGAAGGCCCCCGCAGCCCGCAGCAGGTCGGGGGCGTCGCGGTTCTGAGACTCCTCCCCGGCAGCTCCTCGCCCACGCTCGCCGACATCCGCGCCCATGTCGCTCGGCGCCTGGCGGATATTCCCCCGATGTTGCGACGAGTCGTGTCGCCGGGGCCGTTGTCCGGCTACAGATGGGAACTGGCCCGGAGCATCGACCTGTCCTGGCATGTCCGCGAGGTGACCCTGCCGCCCGGCGCCGGCCGGCCCGGGCTCGAACGGTTCGTCTCGCAGGCCACGGCCGTCGCGCTGCGTCGGGACCGTCCCCTGTGGCGGATGTGGTTCGTGCGAGGTGTCGGGCCGGCGGAAGCCGCGGTCGTGGTCGTGTTGCACCACGCCATCGCTGATGGCGTCCGCGCGATCGCCCTGCTGGACCGTTTCCTGGACGGTCCGGAGGATCTGCGTGCTGTGGCGCTGCCCGGAGCCGTGCGGCCGGATTCGCTGTCCGCCTCGCCCGCGCCCGCGCGATGGGTGGCCGTGACCACCGGCATGGTGCGGCTCGGGCTGGACGGAGCCGCGCCCCCCTTCCCCTGGTCTGGGCGATCGGGACCGGCTCGCCGGGTGCGGATGGTGCGGCTGCGACTGCCCGAGGTTCGGGCAGTCGCGCGGGCCGCGAACGCCCGCGTGACCGACGTCCTGCTCGCCATGGTGGCACAGGCCACGGCCCAGCTGCTGGCCGAGCAGGGCCAGCCGTGCGGTGCGGCGGTCCGTGCCATCACGCCGATCTCTCTGCGCACGACA
>NZ_CDWWXB010000162.1:1881-3779 GCF_977971855.1 Frankia sp. CoWAU3
CCAGGGGCGCCCAATCTCGATCGAGTGGGCTGGCCGCGGCTGGCGTCGCCCGGGCGATGCCGGTGACCCGTAAGGACGGCGTGTAGCCGGGAGCGTCCGTGGGTGGGGGCGGATGGTTGGCCGGTCGCCGGTGCGGGAATGGCCGAGGCGGTGGCCTGTCGAGTGCCTGGCGCGGAGAATGCCTGACGGAGAGCCGGTGCGGGACGCTCGCAGGAGAGGGGTGGGTATGCGCGACTTCCCGATCGACCTGGGGATCAGGCCTGGCGCGGGAATGGGCGCGGGGTGGCCGATATGACCGCGGTCCGGCTTCCTGACCCGGTACGGCGGGTCCGGGCGATGCGTTCGGGTGGTGTGAGCGCGGCGGCGTGATGTGCCCGTCCTACATGGTCACCCGGGAGGAGGAGCATTCGACTCGGGACCGAGCCCGGCTGCTGTTCGAGATGCTGGCGGGCCACCCGGACTCGCCGATCCGCGACGGCTGGCGCTCGACAGCGGTGCGTGACGCGTTCGACCTGTGCCTGGCCTGCAAGGGCTGCAAGAGCGACTGCCCGGTGAACGTGGACATGGCCACCTACAAGGCCGAGTTTCTGGCCCACCACTATGCGGGGCGCATCCGGCCGCTGGCTCATTACTCGATGGGATGGCTGCCGCTGGCCGCCAGGCTCGCTTCCCTGGCGCCCCGGACGGTGGCGCTCGCGACCGCGCCCGGGCTCACCGACCTGGTGAAGCTCGCCGGCGGGGTGGCCCGGGCACGGGCCATCCCGCCGTTCGCGTCCGAGTCCCTGCAGGCCTGGTACGCCCGGCGCGGGCCGCGGGGATCCGGCCGGCGGGGCGAGGTGGTGCTCTGGCCGGACACCTTCACCAACCGCTTCCACCCGCACATCGGGCAGGCTGCGATCGAAGTGTTGGAGGATGCCGGCTGGCGGGTCGTGATGCCCGGCGGGACGGTGTGCTGCGGCCTGACCTGGATCTCCACGGGCCAGCTGGCCACCGCGCAGCGGGTGCTGCGGCGCACGACCCGGCTGCTGCATCCGTACCTGCGGGCCGGGACGCCGATCGTCGGGCTCGAACCGAGCACTGGACGTATCGCGGCACTGGACGTATCGCGGGACCGGACGGAGGGATGATGCGGAGATCAGCTGACCAGCCGGGCGGCCGGCGCGGAGTGGTGGTGGTCACCGGGGGTTCGGCGGGGCTCGGTCGGGCGACCGTCCGGCAGTTCGCGCGCCGCGGCTACGACGTGGGTGTCCTGGCCCGTGGCGAGGATGGTCTGGCCGGTGCGGTAGCGGACGTGGCGGCGGCGGGCCGGCGCGGCCTTGCGCTGCCCGCGGACGTCGCCGACGCCGCGGCCGTGCAGGAGGCCGCCGAGCGGGCGCGCGCGGAGCTGGGGCCGGTCGACGTCTGGGTCAACAACGCGATGGCCAGCGTCTTCGCTCCCTTTCCCCAGATCACCCCGGAGGAGTTCGAACGCGCCACAGTCACCACCTACCTGGGCCATGTCAACGGAACCCGTGCGGCGCTGCGGCACATGATGGCACGTGACCACGGGGTGATCATCCAGGTGGGTTCCGCCCTCGCCTCCCGCGGTATCCCGTTGCAGTCGGCCTACTGCGGCGCCAAGCACGCCATCGCCGGCTTCACCGAGTCGGTGCTGACCGAACTGCTGCACGACGGCAGCAACGTGCGGGTTGTGATGGTACACATGCCCGCGCTCAACACCGTCCAGTTCAACTGGGTGCTCTCCCGGCTGCGTCACCACCCGCGGCCCGTCCCGCCGATCTACCAGCCCGAGGTGGGCGCGCGTGCGGTGGTCCACGCGGCCGAGCACCCACGGCGCAGCATGTGGGTCGGCGTCTCCACCGTCGCCACCATCCTTGGCAACCGGATCGCGCCCGCCC
>NZ_CDWWXB010000162.1:4317-8765 GCF_977971855.1 Frankia sp. CoWAU3
CGCCGGCATGGGAGTTGGGGCCGGCATGGGAGTCGGGGCCGACCGGATGGCCCGGCACCGGTAGGGGGCCGGCGGCGGGCGCGCCGGGCCAGCCTGTTGATCTTTCGGTTGCCTGACGAATCCCAGCGGTAGGGGAGAACGTCCGCCCAGGTGGGAACGCTTATCTTGGCGGCCCGTGCCGATCGGCCGCCGTAGGTGACACCCAGATTGCCAAAAAAGTCGGTCAGGAGGGAACACTCACTCATGGGCGCATTCGAAGAGGCGAAAGGCAAGATCAAGGAAGCGGCAGCCGATGTGACCGGCAGCGAAGGGCTGCGGCAGGAGGGGCAGCAGCAGGAGGAGAAGGGCCGGGAGCAGCGCGAGGCGGAAGAGGCCCGGGCTCAGGCTCAGGCCCACGAGAGGGAAGCCGAAGGCCACGAGCAGCGGGAACGGTCCGAACAGGGGACCTGACCACGGTACGGATCGTGGCAGCCGAGGCGGTGTCCCGCGGCCTGGAACCAGCCGCGGGACCAACGATGTGCGGGACCAACAATGTGGCGGATCGGTCGGACCGGTCGGACCGGTCGGACCGGGTGGGCGGCGATCAGGGCCATGCGGACCGGGTGGGGGATCCTGCTGGTGGCGCAGCCCGGGCTGGTTCTGCGGGCCGCGGGCGGCCACTCCTCCAGCCGCGTCCGGCCGGCAGCCGTGCGGGTGCTGGGAGCCCGCCATCTGGTCCAGAGCCTGCTACCGCCGGGCCGGCCTGGCGTCGCTGTGGACTGCCTGCACGCCGCGAGCATGCTCGCTTTGTACCGCCTGGGCGCTCGCCGGCAGAGCCGGCACCGCCCTGGTGACTCGGTCCCGCCGAAGGCTGGTGCGGTTGCCGCCGGTGCCTTGAGGTGACCGGCGGGTCGCGGGGGCCGAGGTTGTCTCCTGGCTTCGCCAGCCAAGGTGAACGTTCGGAGGAGGATTTCGTGCCGGAGGGCCGCCCAGCCCCGCGAGCCTGGCGGATCTTCCGTGGCCACGGAAGCCAACCTCGCCCACCCCGTCCCGGGGCAGCAGCCTGGGCGACCGGGTAGGCGTGGCGGGCCGCGGTTTCGGGGAGACAGCAGGCATGCCAGCGGTTGCGAGCGTGGAGGTCGCCGCCTACCTGGTGCCGACCGAGCAGCCCGCGTCGGACGGGACGCTGGAGTGGGGTTCCGTCACCCTGGTGGTGGTGACGGTCCGGGCCGGCGGCGGGTATCCCGCGGGTGAAGATGAAGGTCGGCCGGGACCCGGCGGCGGACCGGAAGCGGGTGGCTGTGGCCCGGCGGGCAGTCGGATCCGACGTCGAGCTCTATGTGGACGCGAACGGGGCGTACAGCCGCAAGCAGGCGTTGATGCTGGCGGAGATCTTCGCGGAGCAGGATGTGCGCTGGTTCGAGGAGCCGGTCAGCTCCGACGACCTGGAGGGGTTGCGGCTGCTGCGGGACCGCGGCCCGGCGGGGATGGACATCGCGGCCGGCGAGTACGGCTACACGTTGCCCGGTCTGGAACGGCTGCTGGCCGCGGGTGCTGTCGACTGCCTGCAGGTGGACGTCACCCGCTGCGGCGGCATCAGCGGGTTCCTGCGGGCGGCGGCGCTGTGCGACGCGCGGGGGATCGACCTGTCCGCCCGCTGGGTGTTCGGGCTGTTCTGATGGGTATGGCAGGAGCTTCTGGCGGGTATGGCAGGAGCGTGAGCCGGTTGACCGGCTGGATCAGTGGGATCGTCGCCGCTGCCGTGATGCTGGTGGGCGCCACCGGCTGCGGTACTGGCGGCGGGCCCGGCTCGCCGACGGCGGACCGGGCCGCCGCCGCGGACAGAGCCGGGCTCGGCGCCGTTGCGGGCATCGTCTCCGACGTCGAGCCGTCCGTTGTCACCATCCTGGTCGGGAACGAGCTGGGCAGCGGCATCGTCTACCGCGCCGACGGTGTCATCGTCACCAACCAGCATGTGATTGCCCAGGCATCCGATGGAAAGGCCGAGGTGGCCTTCGCCGACGGCCGCCGGGTGGCCGGTCGGGTACAGGCCGCCGATGAGATCAGCGACATCGCCGTGGTGAAGGTGAACCGGACCGGCCTACCCGCCGCGACGTTCCGTAAGGACCTGCCCCAGGTGGGCGAGTTGGCGGTGGCGATCGGCAGCCCGCTGGGATTCGAGAACAGCGTCACCGCCGGGATCATCTCCGGCGTGAACCGGAACCTGCCCGTATCCGGTCAGCAGGGTGGGCAGGGGCGGCCGCTGGTGGACCTTATCCAGACCGATGCGGCGATCTCGCCCGGTAACTCCGGCGGGGCGCTGCTGGACAGCCAGGGCCGGGTCGTGGGCATCAACGAGGCCTACATCCCACCGTCGACCGGAGCCTCGTCGCTGGGCTTCGCGATACCGTCCGCGACCGCGGTTGACGCCGTTGAGCAGTTGCTGCGCACCGGGACCGTGAAGCACGCCTTCGTTGGCGTCCAGCTCGCCACCCTCACCTCGGCGATCGCTGAGCGGCTCGGACTGGACGTGCGTGTCGGGGCGCTCGTGCTGGCCGTCGTGCGCGGCGGGCCCGCGGGCAAGGCAGGTGTTCTACCCGGTGATGTCATCCGTAGCTTTAACGGCAAGTCGGTCGCCTCCGCCGGGGAGTTCTCCGCCAGGCTGCGCGAGGTATCCCCGGGTGACATGGTGACGCTAGGCGTCCACCGAGACGGCAGGGACCACACAGTGCAGGTCAGGGTGTCCGACCGGCCCGGCTGAGAGCTTCGCCGCTGATGCGGCGTCCCACCTCGGGGCCCGGCCCGGGGCTTCCGAGGATGCATCGACGCGCCGTCACGCGCCTGGGGACAGCGGGTTCGTGGACGAGATCTAGGTGAAGATTTCCGGGCCGGTGTCAGTGCCGGTGTCGAGTTGGCACCAGACCGTCTTGCCGGAGTGGGTAGGGCGGGTGCCCCACCGGGCAGCGAGTGCATCGACGTGGATCAGGCCACGACCGTGTTCTTCCTGCTCGTTGGGGTGGAGGACACGGGGGAGGTGACTGTCGCTGTCGGAGACCTCGATGTAGAGGGCCGTCGGGACGCTGCGGAGCACGAGTTCGCCGGGGACTCGGGAATAGCGGATCGCATTGGTGACGATCTCGCTCACCAGTAGTTCCGCGGTCTCGATGGTTTCGGGCTGCTGCCAGCGACGCAGCGCGGCGTTGACGGCGTGGCGAGCCTGTCCGACAGCCCTGAGGTCGAGGGTGAGAGGGATGGTAAGGGTGCGAGTGTTGATGGCCGCGGCGGCCCGGACGAGCAGGAGCGCCACGTCGTCGTCTCGATTGGCCTGATCGACCAGGCGCATCAGCCGGTCGGCGGTGGCGTCCGCGGTGCCGGTGTCCGCGAGAGCGTGCTGTAGCCGGCCGATTCCCTGGAAGATATCGATATCGCGTGACTCGACGAGGCCGTCGGTGTAGAGCGCGAGCGTCGCCCCGACGGGGAACGGGTAGCAGGTCTGGACGAAAACTTGCCCGCCGATACCGAGAAACGCGCCGCCCCCGCCGGTCAGGAGGCGGACCCGGCCATCGGGATCACGCAGGGCGGGAGGGGGGTGGCCGGCGTTGGCGAGGACTATCGTCGCGGTGGTGGGCTCAAAGATCGTGTAGACGCAGCTCGCTAAGGCACCGTCAGGACCTGCCCCGATGGTCTGGGCAAGGTTGTCCAGGTGGGTGAGTACGTCGTCGGCGGGCAGATCGAGTGAGGCGAACGCCCGGCTGGCGGTGCGGAGTTGACCCATGACGGCGGCGGCGGTCACACCGCGGCCGGCCACGTCTCCGATGACGAGAGCTACCCGACCCGCCGAGAGCGGGATGAGGTCGAACCAGTCCCCGCCCACCTCGGCGTCGATCGGCGGACCCGGCTCGGCGCAGGGCGACCGGCCGGGAAGGGAGCCCGGCTCGTACCGCCAGGCGATGTCCATTCCGGCCACGGCCGGGATGTCGGGTGCAAGCAGGCTGCGCTGCAGCGTGACAGAAACCTCCCGCTCGCGAGCGTACGCGCGGGCATTGGCGATGGCGGCTGAGATACGTCCACCAAGGTTGGCGGCCATCTCGACGTCGTCGTCGGTGTAGATACGCCCGGAAACGCCGACATGTACAACCATGACCCCATGGAAGTAGCGCCCCACCAGCAGGGGAACCGCGATCCCCCAACGCAGCAGCAGCCGCCGGAAGTAGTCGAGGAATCCAGGGGTATGATATCCGCTGATCAACGATTCATCGTCGGCCGCGTGGTGAAACGGGCGACCCGACGCAAAGGCTTGGTAGATCGGAGAGTTTCGGTGGCAGTAAAGGATCTCTCCGGCGGCTGAGAACGGGATGTCGCAACTTTGCAAGGGCGGACCGGAAACGCGTGTTTTTATGGCGCGCCGCAATTCCAACAGCTCCGGTCGGGCGTCTGTGTCAAGGGGTTCGTCGAGCAGGTACACGCTC
>NZ_CDWWXB010000163.1:0-5053 GCF_977971855.1 Frankia sp. CoWAU3
CTCCCCGCCCGCCCGGCACCCCGTCGGCATCCGAAAACTGTCCGCGCAGCCGGTTACCGTGACCGCACTGGATCATCTTCACGGAGGTCGTCGTGGCGGTCACGGTCGCCCGTATCCGGGCTGAAGCACTCCGCCTGCGGGAGCTGGGCTGGTCCTATCGTCGCATCGCCCGAAGACTGCAGGCCCGCCATCACCTGAGCGCGCTCGTCGCGTTCCGCCTCGCGCACGGCTGGACGCAGGAGGAGGCCGCACGCCGCTGGAACGAGCGGTGGCCCGGTTCTGGGCTGGCCAAGACCGGTAAGACTTTCTCGTACTGGGAGAGCTGGCCGGCCAAGGGCGGCCGGGCGCCTTCCACGCAGGTCCTGTCACGGCTGGCTGAGCTCTACCTGTGCCGGCCGGGTGATCTGCTGGACGGGCGGGACTACGGCGAACCCGACGAGGGCTTCGAGGGAGGGGCGGGCCCCGCAGCCTCCGTCGGGTGCACCTGCGCAGCAGGCGGCACGGAGGAGGACGGGTGTGCGGGGCTGTGCTCGTTGGCTGACAGGCTGTCGTCTCCGGCGGCCTGCGAGGTCCCGTCCGCCCAGGCCCTCGACGCGTGGCTGGCAAATCTCCTCGCCGGATGGGTCCCGGCGGCATGATCGGCAGTCCCGGGCTCGGGTGGCCGCCTGGCGGGCCGCGCCCGGCGGGCGCCGGTGCGCGCGTTTCCGGTGGGGAGCGGCGGAGCTGGTCGAGTCAGTACAGTCGGACCGGCCATTGTTCCGCCGTCGTCCGCAGGTGGCGGTTGCGCAGCGGGCGGCTCGTCGCGTCGCCTGATCCTGCTTACGGAGTGTGTCTGTGTCTGCTCGTCTCGTCGTACTCGCCTCGGGAGCGGGAACCACCCTGCAGGTGATCCTCGACGCAACCGCGGACCCCGGGTTCGGCGCGGCGGTCGTGGCGGTCGGCACCGACCGCTACGGCACCGGAGCGGAACGGCGGGCCCGGGCGTCGGGGGTCCCGGTGTTCACCGTTCGTCTCGAGGACCACCCGGACCGGGATGCCTTCAACGCCGCGACGGCCGGGCGGATCGCCGAATTCGCGCCCGATCTGTTGGTCCTGGCGGGTTACATGAAGATTCTCAGTGCCCGGGTGATCGGCCGGTTCCGGGCGATCAACACCCACCCGTCGCTGCTGCCTGCCTTCCCGGGAGCCACCGCGGTGCGTGACGCGTTGGCCGCCGGGGTGAAGGTCAGCGGGGTGACGGTGCACTGGGTCGACGAAGGCGTCGACACCGGTCCGATCATCGCTCAGCGGGCGGTGCCGGTTGAGCCAGGCGATACCGAGCAGACACTTCATGCACGGATCCAGAGCGTCGAGCGAGGACTGTTCGTCGCGACGATCGGCGGGATCGTGCGGGCCGGGAGCGGCGACTCGACCCCGGCCGGACATCGACGGGGCGAGCACGGGTCTCCCGCATCGGCAGAAGTTTGGGTACAGGAGGAATCATGACGTCATCGGGCGAAGGTGTGGCCGGCGAGGGCGGGGCTGTCCGCGGATCCGAACCCGGCGAAGTGGTCCCCACCGGGCGGCGGCCGCTGCGACGGGCGCTTGTCAGCGTCTACGACAAGAGCGGGCTCGACATCCTCGCGGAGGCGTTCCTTGCAGCCGACGTCGAGGTGGTCTCGACCGGTTCAACCGCCGACGTCCTGGCCCGTCACGGGCTGGCGGTCACACCGGTGAGCACCGTGACCGGGTTTCCGGAGGTGCTGGGCGGTCGCGTCAAGACGCTGCACCCCCACGTGCACGCCGGTCTGTTGGCCGATCTGCGTAACGCCGAGCACGCCGCGGTGTTGGCCGAACTCGACATCGCTCCGTTCGACCTGGTCGTCGTCAATCTGTACCCGTTCGCCGCGACAGTCGCCGCCGGTGCGAGCGAGGACGAGGCGATCGAGCAGATCGACATCGGCGGTCCGGCCATGATCCGCGCGGCGGCGAAGAACCATGCGTCGGTCGCCGTTGTCGTCGCACCCGGCGACTACGCCGAGCTGGCCGCCGCAGTCAGCGGATCCGGATATGATCTTCCCGCTCGCCGCCGGCTCGCCGCGAAGGCGTTCGCCCACACCGCGGCGTACGACATCGCCGTGTCCTCGTGGTTCGCCGGCGTCGTCGCGCCGGACGAGGTGGCGCGGGAGAGCGGATGGCCCGACGTGCTGTCCGCGCAGTGGCACCGTACGGAGGTCCTGCGTTACGGCGAGAACCCCCATCAGCGCGCCGCGCTCTACGTGGAGAGCGACGCCGGGGGTCGGCCCGGCCTCGCCTCGGCCCGTCAGCTGCACGGCAAGCAGATGTCCTACAACAACTACACCGACACCGACGCCGCCCGCCGAGCGGTGTTCGACTTCACCGAGCCCGCCGTGGCCGTGATCAAGCACGCCAACCCCTGCGGCATCGCGATCGGCGCCACCATCGCCGAGGCCTACCGCAAGGCGCATGCCTGCGACCCGGTCTCCGCCTTCGGCGGGGTGATCGCGACCAACCGTCCGGTCTCGGGCGAGCTCGCCGAACAGATCGCGGAGATCTTCACCGAGGTCGTCGTCGCACCGGCCTACGAACCCGCCGCGGTGGAGATCCTCTCTCGTAAGCCGTCGATCCGGCTGCTGGAGTGCCCGCCGCCGCCGCACCAGCGCGGGATCGAACTGCGCCAGATCAGCGGAGGCCTGCTCCTGCAGTCGCGGGACGCCGTCGATGCGCCGGGCGACGAGCCGTCCGGATGGACGCTGGAGGCGGGATCACCTGCGGACGGGGCCCTGCTGGCCGAGTTGCGGTTCGCCTGGCGGGCGGTGCGCTCCGTGAAGTCGAACGCCATCCTCCTCGCGTCCGGCGGTGCCACCGTCGGAGTCGGGATGGGCCAGGTGAACCGGGTGGACGCTGCCCGGCTCGCGGTGACCCGGGCAGGGGACCGGGCGAAGGGGGCTGTCGCCGCGAGCGACGCCTATTTCCCGTTCCCCGACGGTTTCGAGGTGCTCGCCGAGGCAGGGGTGCGGGCCGTGGTCGAACCGGGCGGGTCGGTGCGCGACGAGCTCGTCATCACGGCTGCCCGGGAGGCTGGCGTCACGCTCTACTTCAGCGGTGTCCGCCACTTCGCGCACTGACAACGGGCCACCCAGGCCGGTGGCACCGGCGTGTGTTCCGCCAGCCATCGGCCGAAGCCTTTGTCGAGGAGGTCGTCGGCGGCCCCGGCACGCATGTCTTCACCGGCGCATGTCTTCACCGGAATCGGCGGCCCCATCGCAGATGCCCGTCCGTACGCCGATACTCCAGTTCGATCGAAGGAGCCGGCTCCACGGTGTCGCCGATGATCCCGGTCCCGGTCCCGGTGCTCGCCACGGCGCCGGGTGCCCCCGGCCCGTCGGCGCGCGTGTCCGGTCGGGCACTGGGCAGGCGTCCGGGATGCCGGTCGACCTCCGGTAGATGATCGCTGTCAGATCGATGATCGGCTTGGGACAGCGATAATCTGGCCGCGCCGGGCCGGCCTCCCGTCCGCTCCGGATGGCCATGGCGGATCGGATGGCCATGGCGGATCGGACGACTGCTGATCGGTGCCCGGTCGTCTGCCCCCGGACGTTCTGTCCCGACCCGCCGGCAGGCTGGCCTCGGTCGATGTTCCGACCGGCTCTGGTGGCTCTGGTGGTTCGTCCGTGGTGCCGCCCAACGGCGCCGTGCGCCGTTCGGTGCCCTCACTTCACGAGGCGGCGTTCGCCTCCGCGGCCGCCGAGCCCCGGCGCCCGCTGGCGCTACCGTTGGACGTCGTTGCCGTTGGGCTGGCCGCCGCCGCGAGCGCACCGCCGGGCTGGTCGCCGTTCGGCACATAGCGCTGGGCTACCCAGTCCAGGGCGTCGCGCCAGCTCGCGCCGTAGAGCACCGAGATCCGATCCGCCGTCTGCCTCGCCAGCGCCTGGACGAACACCCGGTCGTCGCTGTCCAGGTGTCGGGCGTCCCCGAAGGTCTCCCAGGCCCGGAACATCAGTTCCTGCAGCTTCTTGCTGTGTGGTGATTCGTCTGTCACGTCACGCTCCATCCCACTTGGGCACTGCGGCCGGAAGTCTGCCCTAAGCCTGCATGATGCCTATAGGTGGGGGTGCTGCATATTGTGCGCGTGATGTGTTCGGATGGGGTAATCGTATCCTTGGTTGCTGGCATGTGATATAGGGAGGTCATCCCCGCTTCAGCAGGTCGTGGCATCGAGCAGATCACCGTCGTGGAGGATCCGCCGCCCGACGGGCCGGCCGTTCACCCGGGCCACCCGTGCGCCGCCCCGGCGTGGCCCCGGCGTGCGCCCGTGCGCCGGTGGGCGCCGATGCTGCAGGCGGCCTACCGTATGTCCGTAAGGACCGATGCCCTGGTTGGATTGGTGTTCGATGCATCCTGCACCCGGGTGGAAGTCGTCGCCGATGGCGGCGGGGACGCCACCATGTCCCGTACGGGACCATTGTCCAGCAGGAGATCTCGACCGCTGCCGGAGGCGAGGGTGACCGACGCGGTGCGCCGCTCTGGCCCGGCTCGACCCGGGGATGATCCAGGCCGCCCCGGGCCGGGGGGGCGGCACCGATCCGGCGGATATTCCGGCGGATATGAGGCGCCCGATCCCCGGGCGGAGCGGGCAGAGCTGCCGCCGCGCCGCGCTGGGGCGGAAGCGGACCGGCGGCGTCCGTCGTGGCCGGGCACCGCCCGCGTTGACGTCTTCCGTCCGAGCGAGGATCGTGACGAGCGCCTTCCTGCCGAGTATCGCGGGTTGCGCCGGTTCGACCGTCCCGTTCCGCCGACACCGGCCCCGCCGGCCGCCCCGGGTCAGCCCGGATCGTCCCCACCGGAGCGGGTCGCGGGCGACGGCATCCCATCGCACGACCCGTGGCGTTCGGTGTCCTCCCCGCTGGTCGGCCTCGGGGAGCACCGGAAGCCGGCGGTCGGTGCGGAGCCTGGGCCACCCGTGGCAGGGACCATCTCCGGATCCCGGAGAACACCGGTCCCAGCTGCCTCCCCGCCGCCACCCGTCACGCCCGGCGCATCCGCCGGGCCC
>NZ_CDWWXB010000163.1:5185-8005 GCF_977971855.1 Frankia sp. CoWAU3
TACGGCAGGAGGCCACCCTCGCGTTGGTGCTCGCCGGGGTCACCGTCGGGCTGATGCTGGTCTTCCAGGACAGATGGCGCCGAGGAATGGTGGTCGTCGGCGTGGTCCTGGTGATGGCCGCTTTGGCCCGTCTGGTGCTGCCGGCACGGCGGATCGGCCTGCTGGCGGTGCGAGGACGGGTCTTCGATGTGAGTATTCTCCTCCTGTTTGGAGTATCTATGATAATCCTCACATTCGCCGTTCCCTACGTCGGCCCGTGACGGGTTAGCGCAGGCCGGTCATGGTGCGCCGCATCGCCAGACGGGTCAGGGAACTCGTCGGGATCGTGCCGCGGCCCAGCCCGATCTCGACGAGCATGTCGTACAGCTCGGTACGGGTGCGGGCGGCCCGCACCGCCGCGTCCATCAGTGTGCGGCGCCGCCCGGCGAGACCGGCGAGCAGGGCCGTGTGCCGCAGATGCCGTCCCAGCTCCGCGTCGAGAGCGCGTCGGTAGACCCGGCCCGCGGCGGCCGGGTGCGCCGCGCGGACGGCGGCATGCCCGGCCAGCGACCCCGACAGCACCGCGTAGTAGATGCCCTCCCCGGTCAGGGGGTTGATCAGGGAGGCCGCGTCCCCGGCGAGCAGCACGGGACCGTTCGGCTGCCGGGGGCGATGGGTCGACAGCGGCAGATGATGGGCCCGCAGCGTGGCCGGGTGCGCCGGTGTCTCGGGCAGCATGCGGGCGAGCGTGCGACGCAGGACGGTCTTGGCACTCGTTCCGTCCGTCCCGCCGGCCAGCCAGGACCGCAGCATCCCGTAGCCGATGTTCGCACGGCCGTCGCCGATCGGGAACGACCAGGCGTAGGCCGGCCAACCCTCGTCGGTCATGTGTATGAACTGTTCGAGGGGGCCGTCGCCGAAGGCGACGTCGGTATAGGCCCGCACGGCGATCGCCATTGCCCCGGGGGGGTTACCCGGCAGCCCGAGCCCGCGGCGTACCGCGGAGTTTGCGCCGTCCGCGCCGATGACGACCCGCGCCGTGAGCGAGCCGTTGACCACGACGACCGGCTCCCGTCCCCGACCGTCCAGGCGCGGCCGGTCGGTAAACTCCAGGGAGCGCACACGCCGCCGGATCAGCTGAGCTCCACGTGCCTGGGCGGCGGCCACGAGACGGGCGTCGAAGACCTCCCTGGGTACCACGTAGTTGGCTCGGGCCGAGGGAGTGGCCACCTCGGCGCCCCCTGGGGTGCGCAGGCGCATGCGGTCCACCGGCTGGTACCCGGCGACCGCATCGGTCACGCTGAGATCACGCAGGACGTCCAGGCCGTGTGGGGCGATGCCGTCACCGCAGGTCTTGTCCCGGGGGAACTCGGCGGCGTCGGCGATGACGACGTGTGCGTCCGGGCGTTCCCGCAGGGCGCCCAGAGCCGCTGCGCTGCCGGCCGGGCCGCCCCCGACGACAAGGACGTCAATCGTACGGGAAAGCAGGTCGGCAGCCTCGTCCACGCGCACGATCGGGGTGGCGACGGTGATCGTGTCAGCATCCTTGACCGGCCCCGCCGTCACGTATCGTGGTCCCGCGGTTCCCGCGTTGTCACGTCTCTCCGCCCGTTCCCGCGGACCTGGGCCGTCTCCCGGGGCCACGCCGGATCCTCGGGTATCCGTGGGGGCGTTCTCTCCGGGGCGCTCGTCACGCGGGGCGGGCGGGCCGGACGGGGATGTGGGGGTCTGCACGCCCGCCAGTCTCGCAGCCGGCTGCCCCCCGGGGGGGACGCATGCCCCGCCTTGCCGGGCCCGCGGGGTGGACCGGGTTCCTGGGTCGTCGGGACCGGCGGGAAAACCTTGTACAGTGCGGAACGTGGACGCTCTTGGACAGGTGGCGGCGTGGCCGGTCGAGACCGTCGCGGTCGTGGTGATGGGTCGGGAGGACGAGGCGGTCGGACCGGGTGCGGGGTCCGGGTGGCCGGGCGCAGCGGTGACCCCGCGGGTCCGGGAGGTGGCGCGGACCGGACCACTCGATCATCCCTTCCGGCTGGCCTCGGTGTCGAAGCTGCTCAGCGCCTATGCGGTCCTGATCGCCGTGGAGGAGGGCGCGATCGGGCTCGACGATCCCGCCGGACCCCCCAGGTCCACCGTGGCTCATCTGCTCGCCCACACGTCCGGGCTCGCGTTCTCGGGGACCCGCGTATTGGCCCCCCCGGGTACCCGTCGCATCTACTCCAACACCGGGTTCGAGCGACTGGGGGAGGCGCTGGAGAAGGCGACCAGCATCGCCTTCGCCGACTACCTCGCCCAGGCGGTCTTCGAGCCCCTCGGGATGCACGATGCCCGGCTGACGGGATCCCCGGCCTCCGGCGTGACGGCGACGCTTGCCGACATGCGACGCTTCGCTGCCGAGCTCCTCGCCCCGACGCTGATCACCTCCGTGACGTTCGCCACGGCCATCTCGGTCGCCTTTCCCGGACTTGCCGGCGTGCTGCCGGGTTTCGGCCAGCAGACCCCCAACGACTGGGGACTCGGCTTCGAGATCCGCGGCGACAAGCACCCGCACTGGACGGGCAGCTCCAACGCGCCGTCGACCTTCGGCCACTTCGGGCAGAGCGGGACCTTCCTGTGGGTGGATCCCGTCGCCCGCCTCGCATGTGTGACTCTTTGTGATCGTGATTTTGGCGAGTGGGCCCAGCGAGTCTGGCCACCGCTGGCGGACGCGATCCTGGCGCAGCCCCCCTCGTGGTCCGCAAACCGCTTGGCGTGACGTGCGAGAAAGGGCGGGTGCGGCGCGGCCGTCGGTGAGTATTTCCGGTCGGATGCCGGTTTTTCCCGAGGGTATTGAGCCTTTCC
>NZ_CDWWXB010000164.1:0-3492 GCF_977971855.1 Frankia sp. CoWAU3
CCCTGGGCCAAGCGGTGCTCTGCCTGGCCGGGCTCCCCGGGAATACCCCATCCACTGCTGCTCAACGCCGAGGATTGGCCGGAAGGCGAAGAGTGCGTTCCACCGCACGCCGGCAGCCGGGCGTCCATCAACGAAGTGATCGAGGCAGAACGTTGTGCGTTGAAAGGGCCGTGCGCAATCGTGTACCCGGTCGACCTGGCGCCATGCCATGCGCGCCGTCGGGTAACTGTCGGCTGTCCGTTCACCATCTCTGACCGCGGAGGCGCAATGCTTTGTCGTCCGAGCCACCCCCGACCTGCCGTCACTCGCCCTTGGAGTGGGGCGGATGCGTGACGACCGAGACGTCTTCCGGCGGTTGACCGATCTGTTCGAGTCCGGCTCGGTGTCCTACCGGATGATCCCGCATCCGCCCGAGGGTCACACCGACGTCGCCAGCCGGCTGCGTGGCCACCCCCTCCAGCAGGCCGCCAAGTCCCTCGTGGTGCGGGTGGCAACGGGCAGGCGTTCCCGGCGCTACGTGCTCGCCGTGGTCCCCGGTGACCGTCGGGTCGACCTGAACGCGCTGGCCGACCGGTATGGCGGCCGAGAGGCCTCGTTCGCCGCCCGTGAGGTCGCCGAACGTCTGGCGGGTAGCGTCAGCGGATCCATCACCCCGTTCGTCTTCTCCCCCAAGCTGGACCTCATCGTCGACGAAGGCCTGCTTATCCACGACGAGATCTACTTCAACGCCGGACGGCTCGACCTGTCCGTCGCCCTGTCCGTCTCGGACTACCTGCTGCTGGCCCGGCCGACCGTCGCGCCCATCGCCGCCTGACGCCCTGGGCGGCCAGGAGCCAGCGCCCCGGCCCGTCGCACTCGGCACTCCTTCGTAGACCGCCGGACCTCCGGACCGCCGGACCACCGGCGAAGGATGGGTACCGGAGCTGACCGAGATCGATCTCTGCCGCGAAGGGGGCCGAGATCTTGACCATGCCGGTGAACCTCTTTCCAGCTGGGCTCAGCGTGCCCTGGGCTCTCCTGGGCTCTCCGCGCCACGACTGTTTGCGGGGTGCGGACAGAGCCACCCGCAGTGAGCTTCTACCCAGGCGAGCACAGCCGATCCCGACGATCATGCCCACCCCGCCGGTCGCCAGTTACTGATACATAATCCTAAGTAAGGTTCACCTAAAGCAGGTTAGGCTAACCTCCGTCTCTGGTACGTTCCGTGAAGCCGGCTACGCGGCGGACCGAAAGGAATCGGACGTGTGGGGTGATGTGCTCCCGAACCTGCTCATCGGGCTGCGCGAGGGCCTCGAGGCAGGCTTGATCGTCTCGATCCTGGTCGCGACGCTCGTCCGCGCCGACGAACGCTCCCGCCTGCCGCTGGTGTGGACGGGCGTGCTCGCCGCCATCGCCCTGTCGGCGAGTTTCGGCGCCGTGCTGACATTTGCCGCCGCGTCCATGTCCACGGCGGCGCAGGAGGTGTTCAGCGGGATCCTCAGCCTCGTAGCGGTCGGTTTCGTCACCATGATGATCTTCTGGATGCGGCGGTCGGTCCGCGCCCTGTCCGGCGAGATCAAGGGCAAGGTCACCGCTGCGCTGGCACTCGGGCCCGGCGTGCTGATCCTGACCGCTTTCCTGGCGGTGGCCCGGGAGGGTCTGGAGACCTCCCTGTTCATCTGGACGACCACCCGCGGCGCCAGCGAGTCGGCCGGTCCGTTGATCGGCGCCGCGGCCGGGCTCCTCATCGCCGCCGGGCTGTGCGCGGGGATGTACTACCGCGCCGTGAAGATCAACCTGACCAAGTTCTTCACGTTCACCGGCATCGGGCTCATCGTCGTCGCGTCGGGTGTCGCCGGGTACGGTCTGCGCGACCTCCAGGAGGCCGGTGCCCTCCCCGGCTTCGACACGGTCCTGTTCGACCTGCGGACCACCTTCGACCCGAGTTCCTGGTACGCCAGGCTCGTCGAGGGCGTCTTCAACATCACTCCGCGGATGACGGCGCTGCAGGTCACCGGCTACCTGGCCTACCTGGTGGTGGTACTGGCCCTGTTCGTCCGCGGCACCCGCGCCCCCCAACCAGCACAGCCAGCCCAGCCAGGAGAACCGGCCGCCGTCCCCGCCGCCAAGAGTTCCGATCGCACGCCGGCCCCGACGCCCCCGCCGGCCCCGACGGGAGCGTCGGCTGGCCACCGGCTGCCGCGGTGGGCGCTGCCGGCCGCCATCGTCGCGGTGCCGGCCCTCGCCGCCGGCGCCACGATCCTCGCGCTCGGCCCGTCGTCCAGCGGCGGCAGCGGCGGGACGATCGAGGTGACCGGCGGCTCCTGCGCGGCAGGCTGGGCGGCGCCCCGGCCGGGCAGGCAGACGTTCACCGTCCACAACGGCAGCGCCCAAACGGCGGAGGTCCGCCTCATCGACCCGGCGACCGGTGCCATCCATGCGGAGATCGAGCTGCTGGCGCCCGGAACCACCCGAACCCTGTCGGCCACCATCGGCGGGGGCACCTATGCCTGGGAATGCCTGCCGGACGGCGGTAAGCGGCTGCTGTCCGCGAGTCAACGGGTGGCGGGCGCGGCCAGCGGGGCCGCCTCCATCCTCCCCGTGACGGCAGAGACCATGAGCGGCCCGCTGCGCGGCTACCGCGCCTTCGTCACCGTCGGCCTGGTGACGTTGCAGGGCAGCGTCGACACGCTGCGCGCGGACGTGGAACACGGCGACCTGGACGCGGCCCGCCGGGACTGGCTGCCCGCCCACCTCGACTACGAGCGCCTGGGCGCCGCCTACGGCACCTTCGGGGACTTCGACTCCAAGATCAACGGACTGCCTGCCGGGCTGCCCGGCGGAGTGCACGACCCAGACTTCACCGGCTTCTACCGGATCGAGTACGGGCTGTGGCACGGTGAGTCGGCCGCCTCGCTGGCCGCGTCGGCGGTCGGGTTGTCCAGCGACGTAGCGGGGCTGCGGGCGGCATTCCCCACCCAGGAATTCGATCCGAACGACCTGGCCCTGCGCACCCACGAAGTGCTGGAGAACACGCTGCAGTTCCAGCTCACCGGCGCCGCCGATCAGGGCAGCGGCACGGCTCTGGCGACCGCGAGCGCAAACGTGGACGGCACCCGGGAACTGCTCACCGTGATCGCGCCGGTGCTGCAGACCCGGTCGCCCGCCGCGCTGACCGCGGCCCGCCAGCAGTTGGGCGCCTTCGGCGCGCTGGTGCGGCGGGTCGGCAACCCACACGGCACCTGGATCCCGCCGGGACGGCTGCCACTCGCCGACCGGCAGAAGCTGAACGGCAGCCTGGGCGCGCTGCTGGAGACCCTCGCACCGATCCCCGACATCCTCGAGATCAGGAGTACCGGATGAGCCCCGGGTCCGACGGCGGGCGGATGGGACGCCGCTCCTTCCTCGCCGGAGCCTTCGCCGCGGGCGCCGCGGCCGCGGGCAGCGCCACCACCGTCGCGGCCGGAACCGGCGCTGCGGTGCTCACCACCACCGCGCCGGCCGCCGCGGCCG
>NZ_CDWWXB010000164.1:3830-4749 GCF_977971855.1 Frankia sp. CoWAU3
GGTCGGGGTCGGCGCCTCCCTGTTCGACGACCGGTTCGGTCTGGCCGACCGGCGTCCCCGGCGGCTGGCGCCGATGCGTACCTTCCCGAACGACAACCTGAACCCCGCCGACTGCCACGGCGATCTCAGCCTGCAGCTGTGTGCGAACAGCCGGGACACGGTGTTGCACGCGCTGCGCGACATCGCCCGGCACACCCGCGGCGGCATGCAACTGCGGTGGCGGATCGACGGCTTCCACAGCCAGCCCCGGCCAGCCGGCGCGCAGCGAAACCTGCTCGGTTTCAAGGACGGCATCGTCAACCCCGATGTGACCAGCGCCGCCGACATGGACCGGCTGGTCTGGGTGGACGGTGCGGGCGAGCCGCGCTGGACCACCGGCGGCTCCTACCAGGTCGTCCGCATCATCCGGATGCTGGTGGAATTCTGGGACCGGGTTTCCCTCAACGAGCAGGAAACGATGATCGGCCGGCGACGGGACACCGGGGCACCGCTGGACGGCACCGCGGAGACCGACATTCCCAACTACGCCCGCGACCCCAAGGGCACGGCCATCCCGCTCACCGCGCACATCCGGCTCGCCAACCCGCGCACCGCGGCCACCGACAACTCCCGCATCCTGCGCCGCGGCTTCAACTACGACCGGGGAACAGACAGCAACGGCAACCTCGACATGGGCCTGGTCTTCTGCTGCTACCAGCAGGACATCATCCGGCAGTTCGAGGCGACGCAGACCCGGCTCATCGACGAGCCGCTCGTCGACTACATCAGCCCGACCGGTGGCGGCTACTTCTTCGTGCTCCCCGGTGTCCGGGACGCGAGCGACCACCTGGGCCGGTCGCTGCTGGCCTGAGCGCCGTCGCTGCTATGGGCCGCGGCCCGGCGGTGCGTGATCACCTCGATTGGCACCGCCTTGCCCCTT
>NZ_CDWWXB010000164.1:4959-7655 GCF_977971855.1 Frankia sp. CoWAU3
GCCGCGGGTGAGATCAGGCCTCGGGTGAGATCAGGCCTCGGGTGAGATCAGACGGTGTGCCAGGGGCCGGTGACGGCGTAGGCGATGCCCGGGTCCTGGGTGGCGACGAACAGGTAACGGCCGTTGGTGGAGAAGCAGGAGCCGACGAACTCCCGGTAGATCTTGTCGGCACCATCCTGGAACAGGATCTTGTTCTGGGCGAAGACGAAGGGGCTGCCCTGGCGGTCGAGACCGACGACGTAGTTGAGCCCGTCGCCGTCCTCACACAACAACGCCCCACCATGCGGGGTGATGCACAGGTTGTCGGGCCCGTCGAAGACTCCGGGCGTGTCGTAGTCGTCCGCGGCCTCGTGGGACGGCAGCAGCGCGACGAGAGTCAGGGTTTCGGCGGCGGGCTGGTACTTCCACACCTGGCCATCGTGGACGGTGGGGGGCAGCGCGGGGTAGCTGACGGAGGCGGGCAGGTCGGCCTTCTTGGCATAGCTGGCGTTGATCCAGGCCGCGTCCCGGGCCCAGAAGGCGCCCTCGAACTTCTTCGACCGGGTCACCCGGTCGGGGCTGGCCGCCGCCAGGGTGGCGGGGCGGCCCGGGTAGGCGAACTGCTTGCGGATCGAGGGCGAGGCGTCGGTCCCGTCCGGGTCGGGAGCAGGCACCGGCACCCACTTCACTGTCAGGCTGGTGCCGACCTTGGTGATCTGGGAAAGGTCGTCGATCGGGTTGCCGGCCGCGGTCCAGGCCTGCAGCGCCTCCAGGCAGCCGCCCGCCGCGTAGTCACCGAACTGGCCCGTCGCCCGGGTCGGGCGGAACCGGTAGAGCAGGCCGTTCGGGCCGCTCGCGTCCTCGGTGAGGTAGGCGAAGTTGGTCTTGGGATCGACCGCGACCGCCTCATGCGCGAAGCGGCCCAGCGCCGTCAACGGCGCCCCGGTGGTGCGGCGGCCCAGCGAGTCGACCTCGAAGACATAGCCGTGCCGCTTGCCACCACTGATGATCGACTCTGTTTCCTCGCACGTCAGCCACGCACCCCAGGGGGTGACCCCGCCGGCGCAGTTGCGGATCGTGCCGGCCAGGCTCACGTAGCGACGCTGCACGTTCGCGTTGACGTCCAGCACGATGTTCGTGGTGCCACCGAACGCGTTCGTGGCCGACCCGTCGTACACCGCGGCCCCGGTGGTCTTGGGCACCACCGGCGTGAACTGCGCGCCCGGGTTCACCGCGTCCTGCTCGTGGTTCTGCACCAGAATCGTCCCGCCCTGCGTCCCAGGAAACGAGCCGGTGCCGTCGAACTTGGTCGGGTACGGCGGGCTACCCGGATCGTCGAGCCGGTCAAACGGCTCGTTGTAGGGCGCCTGACCCCAGGTACCGGCCTTCGCGATCACCTTGTAGTGGAAGCCGGCGGGAAGATCGAGCTTGCCGGCCGGGTCGGCCACCAGCGGCCCGTAGCCTCCCGTCGCTGCGCCCACCGGGCTCGCCGCCAGCAGGTTGAACGCTTCGGCGGACAGGACCACCACGGCCCCCGCCGCCGTGCCGTGCCGGAACAGATTACGTCGTGTCAACTCGCTCATGACGCGCAACCCTAGGAACGTGATGTTACCGCCCCTTTACGGAAAGGCCAACGTGTCACGGCCGCATCGTGGCCTTGTGATGAGCGAACGGTCCACCGGCCGCGACCGCGCCTCCACCGACACCGCATCGGCCCCTGCCACCCTGTATTCCCGGCGGGGGAACCCGCCTTACGCTCGACCTGATGCTCAGCGCCGGCTATTTCGCGTCACTCGTCGAACAGCTGCCGGCGAGGCTGGAGGAGTAGGGGCTGCCCCGCCCAGGGAGGGCACATACAGGCACGGAGATTGCCTTCGGCCGGGGGTGGCAGTCCCAAGGTCCCGTCAGAAAGCTTCGTCAGTCCCTGCTGATCGGGGCGGAGCAGAAGGGCATTGTCGAGTCGACGATCCGTCGGTGACCGACTTGAAGGAGCCAGCGTGCCCATCTGGCACATCCGTCCCTACGAGACCGTCGACTACGCGGCGACAGTACGCCTGCTGGAGGAAGTGAGGAGCACCCCGGGCGGCCCGCCCATCAACCTCACCGACACCGTGCTGGCGCTGCGGCACGAACTCCCGGACACCGAGTCCCCCGCGGTGGTCGCCGTCGCGGGCGAGCATCTCGTCGGTGCCGCGGTCGGGCGCAAGGAGGGCGGCCAAGGCCGGGTGCTCACGGTCGCCATCGCGCCCGCCTGGCGTCACCACGGCATTGGTTCCAGCCTGTTGCAGAGCGTGGAAAACCTGCTCCTGCACGCCGGCTGCCGGCGGATCACCACGCTGATCACCCCCGGGCAGCCGGGTGAGGAGGCGTTCCTCAACCGCGGCTTCACCGCTACCGGGCAGGTACTCTATGACAAGCAGATTCCCCTGCGCCCGGCGGACGTCTCCACCGTCGAGCGGTGGGGCGGCGCGCTGCTGAGCGCCTCCGAGTGGTCCAACCTCGCCGGGATGGAGGAGGAGCGCGCGCTCATCGAGAAGCGGCTGCTGCTGCCGGTTCGGGAACGGGAGCTCGCCGAGGCGTACGGAGTCGTCATCCCGACGGCGATGCTGCTGTTCGGGCCGCCCGGCACCGGTAAGACGTCCTTCGCCCGGGCGGTCGCCGCCCGGCTGGAATGGCCGTTCGTCGAGCTGCTGCCCTCACGGCTGGCCTCCGGCGGC
>NZ_CDWWXB010000164.1:8098-8852 GCF_977971855.1 Frankia sp. CoWAU3
AGTGGGCTCGCCGCCGAGCTGCGGTCAGCGATCAACGACCTCATGGGGGTCGAGCGGGTCGTCGTGTTCATCGACGAGGTCGACGAGATCGCCCAGTCGCGCGAGACCCGACCGGAGAACCAGTCCGTCGTCAACGAACTGCTCAAGGCGATCCCGCAGTTCCGCGGGGTGCAGGGCCGGCTGCTGATCTGCGCGACCAACGCGGTCTCGGCGCTGGATCCCGCGTTCATCCGGCCCGGCCGGTTCGATCTCGTCCTCCCCGTCGGACCGCCGGACGCCAAGGGGCGCCGGGTGCTGCTCGATGGGCTGCTGGACCGGGTCGCGAACAAGGAGGACATCGATCTGGACGCCGTCGTCGCGGCCACCGACCTGTTCACGCCGGCCGATCTCTCGGCGGTCGTGCAGCGCTCCGCTGCCGCAGCCTTCCACCGAGCCGCCGACGGGGTGAAGGTCGGCACCGGGGCGGGAGCGGAAAGCGGCGGGGGCGGCCACGGCCCGGCGGTGACCCCGTTGAGCACACAGGACCTGCTGGACGCCGCCCGGCTGGCCCGGCCGACGATCAGTCTTACCGAGCTGGACCGCTTCCGTCGTGACGCGGAGGCCTTCACCCGGATCTGACCTGCCCCGCCCCTGCAGGGACGACCCGCACCCGGATCCGCCTCGCACCCGGATCCGGGTGTTGATAACTTTTGATTTTTCGTAAGTGTTCGGTGATGTCGTGGGAGGGCTCGCCGAATGCCCGGCCGGCGTTGCC
>NZ_CDWWXB010000165.1:0-3586 GCF_977971855.1 Frankia sp. CoWAU3
CTCATTAGGCCGAGAGCCGCTGCCGCGCGGCGGGGTCCGGGCGCCCCGCCGCGCCCGGCGTCTCGCCCGCCAGCCGGGTGAGCACCTCCCGGTCCGCGGGCGTCGCGGGCGTCTGGAGCCAGATGGTGGACTCCGGATCGTCACCCGGTCGCAGCACCGACAGCATCAGCGAGATGTCGCCGAGCGGCGTGGCCGCGCTGACCGTGCGGCCCGTGAACACGCGCACGGACCGGCACTGCCACCAGGCACGCAGCTCGGGGCGTGCCTGTTCGAGCAGCTCCAGCACGGCGCGGCCGCGCTGGTCGTCGGGATGATGACCGATCTGGGCGCGGAACTGGGCGAGCAGGTCCTTGGCCACGTCCTCGGACCCGCCCATCCCGTCCCGGGTCCGGGGCTGCGCCACCAGCAGCCACAGCAGGTTGCGCTGGGGCTCGGGCACGTCGGCGGGATCCCCCCACAGGGCGGTGTAGGCGTCGTTCCAGGCGGTGACGTCGAAGCGCCGGTCGAGCAGCAACGCCGGACAGTTCGGCCAGTTGTCCAGCACCGAACGCAGCGCCTTGACGAGGGTGTGGTGGCGGTCCGCTGGCGGCGTGTGCAGGCCGGCGAGCGCCAAGGCGTGGCGACGACCGTCGTCGTCGAGCCGCAGAGCCCGGGCGACGGCCTCAAGGACCTGCCGGGAGGCGGCGACCCGGCCTTGTTCCAGCCAGGTGTACCAGGCGAGGCCGAGGCCGGAGAGCGCGGCGACCTCCTCCCGGCGCAGCCCCGGGGTGCGGCGGCGAGGTGTGGCAGGCAACCCGACGTCCTCGGGTCGCAGGCGCTCACGGTGGGCACGAAGAAAGAATCCAAGCTCACGCTGGCGGGCGTCGTCGCTCATCGGTTCCAGTCGGATCGGGCGGCCTGGTCGACACCCCCGATCCGGCACATCCGGTGGGCGGGACAGCATCGACACAGGGACACGCGGTCAGCAGGACTGCTACTACCCTCAGCCGCCAACAACGCCTAACAGCAGTCACCCATGTGATAGCTGAAATCCAGCCACCGCCGCCGGATCAGCGCAGGCCGAAACGGCCGAGCGGATCGTCCAACGCAAGAGGACACAGCCCCATGGTGGCATCGCCCGGCGGCCATGTCCGGCGCTTACCCGGAGAGATCGTGCCATTTACATGATCGAATAACGTCAGCGCGAATTTCGATACCCGAAGCAACCTATCGATAACCGCAAGTATATAGATATGTGATGATCATCCGGAATCCGGGTCATCGAAAACACCGACTCGCGGAACGTGTTCATCCCGCCATGGCGCCCACGGCCACCCCGATCATTCGATCATCCGGTCCGGCGCCCGGTCCGGCGCCGATCCGCGCCCACGGCCCGTCCAGCCCGCATGCGGACCGTCCAGCAGTCCGTGCCGATAGGCGTAGAGGCCAGCGCGTAGCCGGTCCGACTGGCCGATCTTGCGCATCGCACCGGTGAGGTATCGCTTGACCGTTGCCTCGGCCAGGGCGAGCTCGCAAGCGATCTCCGCGTTCGACAGACCGCGGGCGAGTTGGCCGAGCACCGCGCGTTCCCGGGAGGTCAGCCCGAGGGCCTGCGGTGGCAGTTCGGCCTGGACCGGCGGCCCCGGCACCCCCGTCGGCGGCGGCGCGGGCAGGAAGACCACGCCGCCGAGCGCGGCGATGGTGACCGCGTGGGCGAGGTCTGCAGGCGGGGTGTCCGGCAGCACCGCCCCCGACGCCCCGGTGGTGAGGATCTGGGTCAGTTCGGCGCAGGTGGCCAGCGGCCGCAACAGCAGAACGCGCGTGGTGGGGATCCGATCGGCCTCCACGCGCAGCCGGCGCACCGCCGCGAGGTCGGTCGCGAGATCCCCCGCGAGCCCGAGCAGCAGGACCCGGGGACGCGAGCGGCGGATCTGCGGCAGCGCGGCATCCAGCCGATGGCCGCGGCCGACGACGTCGAGCCGGCAGATCGTCGAGAGCAGCAGGTGCAGCCCCGCCCCGGTCACCGGATGGGCGTGCAGCAGAAACACCGACACGCCGCCGTCGATTTCCGTGGGCGTGAGATCCTTGGCGTACGCGGGACACTCGGGCTGCGCGGACGCCTCGGCGCGAACGGGAACCCCGGGACAGGCCGGAACCCTGACCTGCGGCGGACCCCCGGAGGACGCGGAGGACCCGGAGGACGCAGAGCACGCGGAGGACCCGGAGACCTCGGCACGGACGGGAGGGGGCGAGGCGGCTCCGATCGTCATGACTCCGGGTCCTTACCACGAGGAGCGCACGCGGGCCGGCGGTATCACCCCGCCGTCCCGCGTGCAGGGGGCTGGCCTGACCGTAGGCACCTTCGGGTAGCTCAACCAGGTAGGCGGTGGTATCGCTAACACCCTCCGCGCACGCCGTCCCCGGACCCCTCCGCCCGGTCCGACAGCCACCGGTCCGACAGCCACCTGCCGTCAGGCCTCAGAGCGGACGGGTGATCAGCTCCCGGATCTGGTCGGTGACAGGTCCCAGGTCATCCCGGCGGAGCAGGTTGATCCGGTTGCGGGTGATGTCCCCGCGGTGGACGAACTCATAGAGGTCCTGACGCTGCCCGAAGCTGTCCGCCGTGAGCTCCCAGGCCAGCCGGAACAGCCGTGACTTCTCCTCGACCGGGAGGTTCGCGCCCCGCATGTACCGATCAAGACAGGGCCGCAGGTCGGCGGCGGCGAGGTCACGCTCGCTGGGCTGCATGAGGACACCCGACGAGCCGATCCGCCGCACGATCTCCACCGCCCGGCCGGCGACCTGCGCCGACCACACGCGGCTCGCGTCGGTGTTACCCGGCGCGAGCAGGCCGCCGTCCGTCGTCTCGACCCGGGCCTCCCCCGCGTCGAGAAAGTACCCGACGAGGTCGACGTAGCTCGCCAACTCCCCGAGGTCCTCCTGGACGTGACGCAGCCCCGAGGCTCCGATCGCGTCGGCGAGCAGCGTGCCGACGGCGAGCAAGGTCCGCAGCCGTTCCTGGTAGCGGATGTGGCCGGCGGCCGCACTCCAGGCGTTGATCCGTCCGAGTCCGACCCGGGCGAGGTTGCCGTCGCGCAGCAAGAACACCCGGTCCCACGGAACCAGCACGTCGTCGAAGAACAGCATGGCGTCCTGCTCGTCGAACCGGGACGCGAGCGCGTGGGCGTGCCCGTACGGCCGGGCCCCCAGCGGCTCCCGACAGAGGATCTTCACGCCTGGGGTAGCCAGCGGCAGGCCGAACCAGATCACGAACTGCTCGGCCTCGCGCTGCGCGAAGCTCGCCGAGAGGTACACGAGCACCTCGTGGGCCAGTGGGGCCAGCGTCGTGAGCTGCTTGGCGCCCCGGACGACGACGCCGTCGTCCCGCTCGGCGATGATGCGCAGCGCGAGATCGGGATCGTCCACGGGGCTGGTGGTCCGGTCGATCTGCGGGTCGCCCAAAGCGTGGCCGAGGACCAGGTCATTGGCCGCACAGTGCCGGTAGAAGGCCACCGCGTTGGCGCCGAAGCCGGCCTGGTTGCGCTCCAGATGGTCCCGGAAGTCGAGCAGACCCACCGCCACGTTCGCCATGAACGACGGCGACCGG
>NZ_CDWWXB010000165.1:4032-4518 GCF_977971855.1 Frankia sp. CoWAU3
CACGGCCGTGCTGCGCCGCCGGGCCCGCAGATCGTCCAGCGTGCGCGGCAGCTGGTAGGACCAGCCGACGCGGGTTCCCGCCTCGGGTTCGTGGACGGTGAGCACGTCGCGCAGATCCGGGTCGTGCTGCAGGTCGAACAGCCGGGCCAGCTCGTCAACGGCGCCCCGGAAGGCTGGATGCGTCGCCACGTTCGCGACCTTCTCCCCGTCGAGCCACACCTCGCGGCCGTCGTTGAGGCTCGCCCGGTACCGCTCCCCGGTCATCAGCCCCTGCGCGGCAGGCGGCGGGGTTCCCAGCAGCGAGTCGGCCGGAGGATCGGCCGTCGCCCCGGCGGGGTGGTCACCGGCGGCGGGTCGGCCGGGATCGTCGATGGCGCCGGGATGACCGCTGTCGGTCACGAGGGTCATGGCCTGATCTCCGCTCTGTGGACAATGTCGGTGGTGCCGGTGGTGCCGGTGGTGCCGGTGGCGGTCCAGACGCAGCCA
>NZ_CDWWXB010000165.1:4875-7046 GCF_977971855.1 Frankia sp. CoWAU3
CGGTCGCCCGGAGCGGGCACGGCCACGCCGGCTGACGGGACCGAGGGGTCGTCATGCAGCAGGCGGAAGGCCGGTTCGTATCCCTTGGCCCGGATGTTCGCCGAGAGGGCAGTGGTGCAGAACGAACAGGGGGAGGCCAGGGTGAGGGGCACGCCCCGGGCGCGGGCCTGCTCGCGGTAGTCCCAGATGCCACAGTGCGAGATGATCAGGGTCGCCCGCATGGGCTCGTCGGTGTCGACCGCGTAACGGGAGGAGTAGAGATCCGCCTGGCGTGCGAGCCGGTGGACGACGTCGGCGGGCCGGCCGGTCGGCTCGGGCTCCACCTTGCCGAAGACCGAGGCATTGGCCCTCGCCCAGTCGACGAGCTCCGCCTCGCCCCAGCGCGACACGATGAACCGTTCGATCAGTGCCTGCGCGCGGAAGAACACCCGCTGCCAGGCCGTCGGATCACGATCGTCGGGCGCCGGGAAGTCGGCGAAGATCTCGGCCTGGGTATGCAGCCAGTCGAGTAGACGCAGATCGGCGTGGTGTTCCAGCAGGAACCCCCGACTCCGCCTCGAGCAGGCGCTGCTGCCACAGGGCTACGCGGTCGTCTCCGGTCATGTCGAGGGCCGGAGCCGGGGTACACGACCCGGACGCCGTCGCCCGCGGGGATGCGCCGGGCGGCTCAAGGTGGGCGTGGGGACGGGTGCCGAGGACCGCCATCGGCACCGACGCGGCCGAGGACATGGACATGGGTACGGCCATCGGCGTGGCAACGGCACGGGGCACGTGTGTGGGAGCCTCCACGGATCTCCTGTCCCTGGCGGCCCCGGCTAAGCGGGCCACCGCGACGACCGTTCCGGAGACCGGACGGTCAGGATGAATCACGACGGAAACGACGCTAAGTGCGCGGATGATGTAGAAATACCGACCTTTGGTGCATCTTCGTGCCACTTTCGGCGTCCGTCGCCTCACACGTTGTCGCCGTATGCATCGGCGCCGCACGGTTCGTCCGCCTCCGGCAACGTCGGCGGCAAAGGTGTGGGCGGAATGCCGGGTGCGGTACTTGCGGTTCCGGCGAGGGCGCAGCGGATACGCTCGGTGCCTTAGCCCTCCATCGACTTACCCGGGGGTGGCTGCGGCAGCGGGCGCCTTCCCACCCACGTGATCAGTATCCGGGACGCGTGTATCTGTCAGGACGCGAGCGCCTCTCCGATTCCCCTGCCCCCTCAAGGCACCAGTCCCCCGGAGGTTCCTGATGGCGATGACGGATGATACCGAGATGCCGTTGCTGCGCCGGCTGGTCGGGCAGGCGCTGCGCCGACGTCGCCTCGCTCAGGGCCGCACCCTGCGGGACGTGGCGGACGCGGCGCGGGTGTCGATGCCATACCTCTCGGAGATCGAACGCGGCCTGAAGGAGGCGTCTTCGGAGATCCTCGCCGCGGTCTGCCGGGCGCTGCACATCCGGCTGTCCGATCTGCTGGACGAGGTGCGTCTGGAGCTCGCCCGGCTCGAACCCGAGGTCACCCCCGTGACATCGCCTGGGCCGCTGTCCGCCGTCCACGGGCAGGCGACACCACCGATCACGGCCCGCGTCATCTCCGCTGACCTGCACGCCGCCAGCGGCACCGCGGCCACCGCCAGCATCACGGGCTCGGCTGGCATCACGGGCTCGGCTGGCATCGAAACAACCGGTGTCGGCGCAACGGTCGGCGCGGCGTCGCCCTTCGGCGTGTCGCCGAACCTGGGACTCTCGCCGAGCTTCCGGGCCGCCGTCCATACCGGCCGGATGGTGGTGCCCGGCCCGCGGCGAGCCGCCGTCGCTCCCGGTCCGCGGGGATCGGGGAGATCGGGGGGGCCGGGCAGGTGGTCCCGGCCCGCAGCCGCCTTCCGGCCGCGGCGTAGTCGTCCGGAAGGCGGCCGCGGGCACGCTCGTCGACAGGTCGGCCTGTGGCCAGTCGACGTGTGGCAGGCCGACCGGAGCGGCCAACCGCCGGATCGCACCCGGTCAGGCGCTGCGTGCCGATAGAAGCCGGGCGGCCTTACGGCTCATGATGACCTCGTCGATGAGGCCGTACTCCTCGGCCTCATCGGCACTGAAGATCTTATCGCGTTCGGTGTCGCGACGGATCTCCGTCTCGGTACGACCGGTGTGGCGGGCGAGCATCGTCTCCTGCAGCGCCCGTACG
>NZ_CDWWXB010000165.1:7471-8418 GCF_977971855.1 Frankia sp. CoWAU3
GGGGCCGAAACCGGCGCGGCCCGCCCACCGCAAACCCATGCCCGCTCCACTGACCACACTGGGTACCTGATCCGCCCGGACAACCACATGATCGACGAGGCCGTACTCCTTGGCCTCCTCGGCCGTGAACCACCGGTCCCGGTCGGAGTCGGTCTCGATCTGCTCGACGGTCTGCCCGGTGTGGAAGGCGATTCGCTCCTGCAGCGTGCGCTTGGTGTACAGCATCTGCTCGGCCTGGATGGAGATGTCGGCAGCGGTGCCGCCGATGCCACCGTGCGGCTGGTGCATCATGATCCGGGCATAGGGCAGCGCATAGCGCTTACCCGCCGTGCCGGCGCAGAGCAGGAACTGCCCCATCGAACCGGCGAGGCCCAGCGCGACCGTCGCCACGTCGTTTCCGACGTACTGCATCGTGTCATAAATCGCCATGCCGGCGGACACCGAGCCACCCGGCGAATTGATGTAGAGGTAGATGTCGGCCGCGGGATCCTCGGCGGCGAGCAGCAGCAGCTTGGCGCTGATCGCGTTGGCCACCGCGTCCTCGACCACGGAACCAAGGAACACGATCCGGTTCTCGAGGAGCCGGCTGAACACCTGGTCGTCCGCGGAGCCGAGCCCGGATGCGGCGGCCTGCACGGTAGCCCGGCGCGGACTCCCCGGCCCGGCCTGCGTGAGGCGCGAAAAAGATTCGATCATGGTGCGTCCTCCCGCCGGCCGTCGGGAATGGGTGCGAGCACGATGGGCCGGCGTCACCAGCGTTGCCGAGAAATCCGCGCCCACGACGCTGATCTGCTGGCGGCATATCTGCTCACGGCAGACGCAACGTCCCGTGGAACGACTCCAGCGGCCTTCCGTTGCATAAGAGCGCCTGATAGCGGGGCTTATGCCGCCTCGCCTTTCACCCGGACCAGACCCCAGTTGTAGGCGAACCGCCCTGCCCCGGCATG
>NZ_CDWWXB010000165.1:8789-9377 GCF_977971855.1 Frankia sp. CoWAU3
TCTCCATGGCGACGGCGACCGCACGGGCGGCCCGGCTGGCTGCGGCGCGACGACCATACAGTCGGGCGCACAGCGACGTCAGGATCTCGGTGACGCCCCGGATAAGGTCGCCGTCCACCTCCGCGGAGTCGACAATGAGCAGGCCTCGGCCCTGCGCGGACAGTGCGGCCTCGACATACTCGGCGCCGACCCGGGCACACCGGTCCCGGTGCTCCACGACGATCGTCGACACGTCCGGGTCCCGCAGCAGGCCAAGGAACTTCCCCCGGTGACCGTTGAATGCGAAACCGGCCTCGGTAACGACCCGACCGACCGTGACACCGTTTTCGCCACACCACGTCGCGACGCGGGCAACCTGCCGGACAGATCGAAACACTGGTCCGCTGACGACACCCGCGCGTACACCACGGCGGCAACCTGCCGGACAGGGGCGGCAGGTTCGTCGACGATCACCAGCCCGCCGGCCTTGCGGGCAGGGACCGGGAGGAGGCCGTCGCGGTACCAGCGGCGTGCCGTGGTGTACCCAACACCGTTCGCAGCGGCCCACTCCTTAAGGTTCACACGGCCACTATACGGCGCCATCAGACA
>NZ_CDWWXB010000166.1:0-4389 GCF_977971855.1 Frankia sp. CoWAU3
CGGCCGCGTGCCGCTGGCTGGTGGGCTATGCGGCCGCCGAGCAGCTGGTGAAGCCGCGACCGGAGTCCATCGGCCTGGTCGACGTCGAACGGGTCGAGGCGGACGGTGGCCGGTCCCGGATGTACGCGCGGATCTGCGACGGCCGGATCGTCGGGTGGGCGTGGCTACGGGTTCCGAATGTCTCCGGCGCGGTGGCGTCGGCGGCGCGGGAGGTGCGGCGCCGGCTGCCGGCTCCGCGTGGCCGGTTCTCCCCCGACGTGGCGGGGGCGGCGGTGGTGCGGGTGCCGGTGTGGTTCGCGGTGCCGGGGCAGTGGTCGGCGGTGTCCGCGTCGGCGCAGATCCCGGGGGCGTCGGTGACCGTGACCGCGGCCCCGACGGTGTTGCGGTTCGCCCCGGGCGATGGCTCGCCGCCGGTGTCCTGTGTCGGGCCGGGCCCGGTGTTCGTCCCCGGCACACCGGAGCCGGCGCGTCTCCCGGCCTGCTCATACACCTATCGGGACGCCTCCACGGCCGCGCCGGGCGGCCGGTTCTGGCCCGGGGTGCTGGCCATCGACTGGACCGTGGCCTGGAGTGCGAGCGACGGCGAACACGGCACGCTTCCCGGTATCACGACCCGGGCGGAGGTGCCGGTCGAGGTGCGGGAGATCGAGGCGGTTGAGAGGGCGGGGCGATGACCCGGCCGGCGAGACCCACCGATCACGACTGGATCGCGGACGACCTCGACCCCGGTCCGCAGAGCGGCGTGGCGCGCCGCCGGTGGGGCGGCGCGGCCGTGGCGCTGCTGCTCATGGTCCTCGGCGCGGCCGGCGCGCTGTGGTTGTCCTCGGACGATGCACGCCGGGTCGAGGTGGTGGCGCTCGCCCGTCCGCTGGCCCGCGGCACGGTGGTGGCACCGGCGGATCTGGCGGTCGTAGGTGTGGATGCACGGGGCGGGTCGGTGCGGCTGGCCACGCCGGCCACGGCGCGCCGCGCGCTGGTGGGGCAGCCGGTGCTCCTGGACCTACCGGCGGGCACCCTGCTCAGCCCGGAGATGGTCGGCTCGGTGACGGCACCCGCCGGGCAGGTCTCGATCGGGGTGACGGTCGGCCCGGACGGTCTGCCCTCGGCGTCGGTCCGGACCGGTGATGCCGTGGGGGTCCTGGGGTTCGACACGACGACCGGCCGGGCCGTGGTGCTGGCCCGTAACGTACGGATCGCCGAGGTCCACCCGCAGGCGGCGACGGGCCGGTCCGGGGACACGGTCGTCTACCTCGCCCTGCCCGAGAGGCTGGCGGCGACGTCCGAGCATGGCGTCCGCCTCTTCGGTGTCGGCGGTGGGTCTTCGCCCGGGCCGGCTGACGGCGGCCCGGCCGGTGGTAGCGGGGACGGCCCTGGGCAGGGAGGTGGCGGATGAGCCTGCAGCCGAGCACCTCCGGGTCCGACGGCGGGTCCGATGGCGGGTCCGATGTCGCCGAGGATGTAGCGAGCACGATCAACACGGCGGTGCAGCGTCAGGTGGCGGCGGCGCGCCGCAGCGGCCGGCGGTTCACCCCGACGGAACGCGCCGCGCTCGCCGAGGAGCTCCTCGCCCGGGAACTGGCCGACATCCGGCGCGGCGCGGCCGACGCGCCGCCGCTGGACGCGGCCGGGGAGAACGAGGTGCGGCTGCTGGTCCGCCAGGCCCAGTCGCCGCTGGGTTCGCTCGGCCCGTTCCTGCTGGCGGACCGGTTTTCCGATGTGGAGGTCAACGGCGCGGTCAACCTGGTGCTGACCGAGCGCGGCAGCGGGCATCGGATCGAGGGACGGTCTCCGTTCGGTAGCGACGCCCAGGCGTTTGAGTGGGTGGCCGAGCATGCGGCGTCGGTCGGCCGCCGGTTCGACGAGAGCAACCCGTCGGTGCGGTTCCGGCTGCCGAACGGGGTTCGGGTGCACGCGGTGTCCCGGGTGACTCGCCTGACCCACATCGACTGCCGGTTGTTTCGGCCCGGCCTGGACACCCTGGACGGACTCGCCGACGCGGGGATGTTCGGATCGGACATCACCGCCCTGCTCGCGGGGACGGCGGCGTTGCGTCAACCGTTCGGGCTGATCATCTCGGGTGGGACGGGAGCGGGGAAGACGACGCTGCTGCGGGCGTGGGTCAACGCCACACCCGACGATCCGATCCTCGACCGGATGGTGACGGTGGAGGATGAGCAGGAGCTGTTCCTGGCCCCGGAGCGGTTCCGCAACCTGGTGGAGTTCGAGGCCCGCGAGCGCAACGTCGACGGCCGCGGCGAGTATTCGATGGCGCGGTATCTCGCGGAGAACCTGCGCCGTCAGACCCCGCACCGGGTCCTGCTCGGGGAACTGCGCCCCGACGGCGGCGTCCTGCCGCTGCTGCTGGCGCTCGGGCAGGGCATCGCCCAAGGGGTGGCGACGACGATCCACGCACCGAGCGCCGCCGACGTCGTCGCCCGGCTACGCACGTATGCGGCGTTCGACCCGGGGCGGGTGCCGGAGGCGGCGGTGTTGGAGACCATCGCGTCCACCGTCGATCTGATCGTGCATGTCGCGAACCTGGACGCCGGCGGGTGGTCACGAGCGTGCATGAGATCGGGGAGTACCGGGAGGGCCGGGTGACCTCGGCGGAGCTGTGGCGCTGGGACGCGAGGATCGAGCGGGCGGTACGCACGGACCTGGACTTCTCCGACCAGCTCGCCGCCAAACTGGGTTCCGCCGGGGTCGGCCCGGCGGTCCTCACCCGGCGCCGGGCGAGGGCGGCCTGGTGAACGCGCAGACCCGCCTCCTCATCGGGGCGCTGTCCGGTGCGTTGGTCGGCCTGGGATGCTGGCTGCTGCTCGTCGCCTTGCTGCAGGATCGGGACGTCCCCGCCGGCCGGAGCCGCCCTGTTGGCTGGGGCCGCCGGCTGCCGGGCGGGCCCCGGGAGGGCCGGCCGTCCGACGCCGGGATGGCCGGGTGGGGTGCGGAGTTCGTGTTGCCGGTGGCGGGCGGCGTGCTCGCCGGTCTGATCCTCGGCGTCGTGGTCGGTGTGCCGGTGCTCGGGGTGCTGGGTGGTGGCGCCGCGTGGCTGGCGCACGACGTCCGGCGGGGTCCAAGCGTCGACGAGCTGAACGAGCTCGGTGAGGCGGTCGCGACCTGGTGCGAGACGGTGCGCCAGGAACTCGACGCCGGGCAGCCGCTGAAGGCTGCGGTGGTGGCGTCGTGTCAGCTGCCCCCGCCCGCGCTCGCCGGGCCGTTGGGCCGGTTACGGGTCCGCCTCGATCGGGAGCCGTTGCCGGCGGCGCTGGCCGGCTTCCGGGCGGAGGTGAACCATCCGCTTGTCGGGTCGATCGTCGCCGTGCTGTCGCTGACCTACCGGCGGGGCGCCGGGGACCTGGCGCGGCTGATGGCCGAGCAGGTCGAGTCGACCCGCCACCGGGTCGCGGTGCTGCGGGATCTGCATGCCGTCCGGGCCCGCTACCGCCGGTCGATGGTGCTGCTGCTCGGCCTGTTCGCCGTGTCCGTCGTCGGTGTCCTGGCGGTATGGCCGGCGATGCTCGCTCCCTACCGCACCGCTTGGGGCCAGATGGTCCTCATCATGATCGCCGGCGTTGTGGGTCTGGCGGTGCGGACCCTGGTCCGGCTGGCCCGGCCCGCCGTGGTCCCGGACTTCTTCGGCGACGCGACATGACCGGCCCGCTGTCCGACGCGGCGGTACCGGCTCTTTGCGGTGCGATCGTTGGCGCCGGGCTGTTCCTCCTTGGGCGGAGCCTGCGCCCGACCCCCGCACCCGACCAGCAGCCGGCCTGGGGTGCGACCGGTGGCCGCTGGGCCGGGCAGGTCCACCGCCGGCTCGAGCAGACCGTCGGCCCGGCGTGGGCGCGGCGACTGCTCCTCGCCGAGGACCTTGCCGTGCTTGGCCTCGACCCGGCCGCGCACACCGCGACCAGGATGATCCGCCTGCTGGTCGTGGTGAGCGCCGCGGTGGGGCTGGCCGCGGTGGGGTGGGCGAGCGGGATCGTGCTGCCCGCGACGACCCTGCCGCTCGGCTGTGTCGCCGCGGTGCCGTTCGGGTTCGTGTGGGCGGATCGGCCGCTGCACCGCCGGGCGAGTGCCCGCCGGCAGGAGACGAGGCTGGCCGTGGCCGCCTATCTCGATCTGGTGCGGATCCTGCTGGTCGGTGGGCTGTCGCTGCATACCGCGCTGCAGACCGCGGCCGATGCCGGCCGGGGATGGGCCTTCACCGAGATCCGCGCCGCCCTGCAGTGGGCCCGCGCCCGCCATGTCCCGCCGGACGCCGGGCTGAACCGCCTTGCCGTGCGAGTGCCGGTGGCGGAGTTCGCCGAGCTGCGCCTGACGGTCAGCTCGGCGCTGCGCGGCGCGTCCCCGGTCCTCGCGTTGCAGAGCAAGAGTACCCACCTGCGCGCC
>NZ_CDWWXB010000166.1:4707-6376 GCF_977971855.1 Frankia sp. CoWAU3
GCGGAGGCCGCGCAGGCCCGGCTCGCGGCCTCCGTCGCGGACGCCGCGATGGAGCTGCCGGCGGTCATGGTCGCCCTGGCCTTCGTCGCCTTCCTCACCATCCCCCTGCTGGTGATCCTCACCGGCGTCGAAGCCACCCCATGACACCCAGCCCGGGTCACGCAGCCCCGGATCACGCAGCCCCGGCTCGGTCCGCTCCTGATCGGACCGGGTTCCGGTCGCGTCCCGCCCACCGCCGCCAGGCACGCCGGATCGACGAGCGACATGAACCCACGGAATCCAGCCGACGAAGAGACCGACGAAGAGAGAGGACGGTGGCGGCGATGCGCTGACTCGGGGTACTGCTGGCCTTGGCCCACCTGTGGTGGACGAATCTTCACCAGCGGGCCGCTGAAGATGGGCGTGACCGGGGTGATGCGCTGCCGACGGCGGTCATCGCGGTGGGTCTGGTCCTGATCGCGGCGCTGGTGATCGTGATTCTGCGGGCGAAGGCGACCGAGGTCGCGGAGCATGTATGCACCAGCGCCGATCCCACCACCTGCCAGTAGTAGCCGCGGCCCGTCCCGCGGCGGGCGGCCACCCCGCCCGCCGACGAGCCCTCCGTCGACGAGCCGTCCGCAATGCCGGAAGCAGCCCGGTCGAACTGGCCGTGGTGATGGGCGGGGTCATGACCCTCCTCGTGATCGTCCTCGGGTTGGGTCTGCGATGGCTGGCTGTTCAGGCGGCCGGCGCCTCCGCGCAGCGCGCCTTGGAGATCATGCAGAGCCCCGATGGGACCGTCGAGGACGCCACAGCGGTCGCGGACCGGCTCGCCCGATCCAGCCGGTCGGTCACCAGCGTGACGACGGATGTGGCGGTCACGCCGGATCTGGTAACCGTGACGGTGACCGTCACCTCGGTCCTGGGCACGACGGTTGCCCGCTCCGCCTCCGGGCCACGGCTGCGGTTCGTCCCACAGCCGGTGGCACCAGAGCGCGCCGCATCGACGAGGACCGCGCCGCTGGCCGTCGGCGGACCGGTGCCCGCCGGCGCCGGTCGGACGTCATGAGCGGCTGGTGGCGGTGGCGGTGGCGGTGGCGGTGGCAGTGGCGATGGCGGTGCCGGTGGCTTGGCGCGGGCGGTGCGGGCATGCCGCTCGCGGATCGGGTCGGAGCTCGCGCAGATCGGGATGGAGCTCGCGCGGGTCGGGAGGGGGCGTCGGAACAGGACCGCGACCGGGGGGCCTACTCGGTCGAGTTCGCCGCCGGATGGCTGATCTTCCTGATGGCCGTGGCGATCCTCGCGGTGGCCTTCCAGGCTCAGCAGGCCCGAAGCGGTGTCCGGCACGCCGCCCGGGAAGGCGCCCGGGCCGCCTCGCTCGCCGCGACCCCCGCCGACGCCGAGCAGCAGGCCGACATGGTCGCGCGCCGTGCGCTCACCGCCAGCTCCTGCGCGGCGGGCAGCGAGACCGTCTCCACCGACGTGACCGGGTTCGGCGCCGGCGGGGTCGTCACAGTCACCGCCGGATGCCGCGTCCACCTCGTCCTCGGCCCGTCCCGCACCGTCACGGCGAGCCGCGACGAGGTCATCGACCGGTTCCGCGGCGGCCTGCGGGACCGCCCGTGACCATCACCCGCTCCGCCCAACACGGTGACCAGGGGTCGGTCAGCCTCCTGCTGGCGGTGCTGTT
>NZ_CDWWXB010000166.1:6744-8451 GCF_977971855.1 Frankia sp. CoWAU3
CCCAACAGATCGCCCCGGCCAGCCTGCGTGCGGGCAGTCCCACCCTCGATCCGGCCGCGGCCGACGCGGCCGCCCGCGCCTACCTCGACCGTCACCACATCGACGGCACGATCACCGTCGCTGGTGACGCGGTGACGGTCATCGTTCAGACGCGCATCACCTATGTCCTGCTCGCCCTGTCCGGCCGGACCGGCGCCACGGTCACCCAGACCCGGTCCGCCGTCGCCCTCCGCGGCCCGTAACCCACGGGAGAACCGCCATGCCCCAGCTCACCCCCACCCGCCGCCATGCCGACCATCGAGATCATCAATGCCGACTCGGCCCCCCACCCGGCCGGACGCCGGCACGCCGACGCTCACGGACGGGGGCGACCGCCGGTGTGGCCCGCCCGTCGGCCGGGCAGGCGCTGCGCGGCCTGGCCGCGCTTCTCGGCCTGCTGGTCTTCCTCACCGCCGTGCCGGTGTTCCTGGCCGCCTGGCGGGGAAACCCGCTGCCCACCACCTGGGAACCCGCCCGGTGGGCGACGCTGGCCACCCGGGGCTACCTCCACCCCGACGTCGTCCCCGACACCCTCGCCGTGCTGGCCTGGCTGACCTGGGCCTACCTCACCCTGTGCATCATCGGGGAAGCCCTCACCCAGACCGCCCGGAGCCGACGCGGTCCACACGGCACGGCCCGCCCTGGCGGCGTGTCCAACGCGCCGACCGTGCCGGAACGCGCCGGATGGCGCCTTCCCGCGCCGAACGTGGTCCGGCGCGCCACGGCGCGATGGGTGGCGCTGGCCTCCCTCGCCGTCAGCCTGCTCTCCTCCCGGGCCGCCCTCGCCGCCACCCCGACCACGACCGGCCCGTCCGGGCACCCGGCGGCCACGGCGAGCGCATCCGCCGACGTCACAACCGTCCTCGGTGGCACCGCCCCCGCCCCGGCTGCAGACGTCCTGGCCGGCCCCGTCCAGGCCAGCCCCGGGCCGGGGCCGATCGGGCATGGGCTACCGGAACCGAGACGGCTCTTCGGGGACATCTACCGCTGCGGCCCCTATGACACCCTGCGATCCGTCGCCGCGCAGTTCCTCGGCAACCTGGACCGGTGGAAGGAGGTCCGCGACGCCAGCGTCGGCCTGCGCCAACCCGACGGCACCACCCTCCCACCCGACTTCGTGGTGATCGGCGACGGAACCCTGCTACGGATCCCCCTCGCCCCCGCACCTACCACAGCATCCGCGACCCCGAACGCCACCACCGGCACAGCGAAACCGGCACGAGGCACCCCACCGACCGAGACGACCCACACGGTTCGTCCCGGCGAGACGCTCTGGGACATCGCCCACAACGCCTACCCCGACGTCCCGAAGCACGACCTTCCGCACCTGGTCGGGCAGATCTTCCACGCCAACCAGGGCGCGACGGATCCCGCCGGACGACGCCTCCACGACCCGAACCTCCTTAACCCCGGCATGATCCTCCGACTACCCGTGCTCGCCGGTAGCAACGGCGCGCCGACGTCCAGTGCCGCGCCGCCCAGCGCCGGATCCGCGGCGCCCCCGGGCGACGGGCCGTCGACGTCGGACCCGAACGCGCCCAGCCCACCGGGGATCGTAAGAGCGACGTCGCTGGCACCCGGCCCCACCCGGCCGTCCCCGAGCGCACCCGCGGCGACCCGGCACGACGACCACACCACCGCGCCGAACCTCCTCCCCGTCTGGGTCGG
>NZ_CDWWXB010000167.1:0-7760 GCF_977971855.1 Frankia sp. CoWAU3
GGGCAAATAGGTCGACCTATCAATCGACGCGATCGTTCGCGTTGCGCAGACGCAGGTGGGCGGGCGTGGAGGCCCGGTTCGTACAATGCCGGGGCCCTCCGGCGGATCGGCTTCAATGGTGACTTTCCGTGCTTCACGTCCTCGATCGTGCAGGAGCCTTGTCCCCAGGTCGTTGGCGAGGGGCGAAGTCTCACGCTTTCGGGCGGCAGTCGGCCGGGCTCGTGAGAGATCCTTGCCCGTAGACCCGGCGGGGCTGGCGCCGGAGCTGCCGCGGTGACCGAGTGTCGGATCCGTCCTGGAACGAGGAGGCTGGACAGGCCGCCCGGGACGCCGAGCCGGCGTAGCCAGAGCCGGCCGGTCGTTCGCCGGGACCTACCGGTCAGCGCTCGTACGGGTCGAGCCCGGCGGTGATACCGCCGAGATGTAGGGCGTCCTCGATCTCACCGACTTTCGCCTCGGGTAGCACCCCCAGCCGTTCGATCACATCCTGATCGGTGCGAGGCCGTCGCACCAGGCCGATCACGGCCGAGGCTGCCGCACTCGCACGCGCTGCCGACAACCACCCCGGCGACCCGCCACCACTACGCCGAGCCGCCGACGGCTACCAGAAGGCCGTTGACGAGCTCATCCAACACGCCAGACTCGCAGCCTGACCCACCTGCCCAGAACTTGACCCATCCTGCGCGGCTTCGCCCGCCCAAGCCTTGCCCGCCCAAGCCTTCTAGGCACAACCGAGTCTATTGTGATCCGTGGCTCGCCCCGGGACGAGTGAAGCGATGGCGCCACGCTGATCCGCGACATCCAACCGTGCCAAGATCCTCTCGCACGGCTTGTAACAAATGACTGGGAGGGCCAAAATTGGTCCTGTCGACCTGTCGGGACGCTCAGAAAGCCAGGTCATCCCAGGTGATGGTGATCGGGATGGGGTTGGTGATTTCCGGTGGTCCGCCGGCCTCGTCTTTCATGAGGGTGCCAAGGTGTTTGTAGAGCATGCTGGCGCGGTCGAGGGCGTAGCGTTCGATGCTGGTGACGCCGTCGTTGTCGAGTCGGATGATCCAGTAGTGCTGGATGCCGGCGCGGGCGTATTCGCCGAGCTTGTCGGTGGTGTCCTGGGTCTCTGAGCCGGGCGAGACGATCTCGATGACGAGCAGGGCGTGTTCGGCGCGGAGCCGTTCGCCGCGGTCACGATCGAGGCAGCGGTAAAGGATGACGTCGGGCCGGCGGTTGAGCAGGGGGATGTCGCGGAGCCGCAGGTCGACGTCGTTGTTGACCGTCAGGCAGCCGTACCGGCCTGACTTCACGGCGTTCCGGGCGTGCCGCTCCAGCAGGTTGGCGAGCCGCCGTCCCGCGGTCTGGTGGTCCGGGGCGGGAGCCTCACAGAAGATGATGTAACCGTCGACGATCTCGATCGACCGGGCGATCTCCTCCGACAGCGCCTCGTACTCGGCTGCCGTCACGCGCGCGGGCTGCGGGCGCAGGTCGCGCAGCCAGCTGTCCTCTGGCAAGGCCGTCGTCACCATCGCCTCCCGGGCGGATGAGTCGTCACGCGTCCAAGACGTCGGTGGGACGCGACCATCCGATCCCAGCGTAGATCCTGGGCTCGCGTGGACGCGCATCGCAAGGCAACGCGACCGCGTCGAAGCCGCAGCCGCCGTCGGGGCGCCCCTCCGCGGCAGGGCCGTGCCCCGGACCGGCCACGGCCGCGCCGGTCTGTGACCACCGCTGGGTGGTGTGATCTCCTCGACAGGATTGCAACCAGACGGATCTCTGTACAGAGGAGTATTCGACGTTCACGGTCGCGCGTGACGTGCGTCGATGCAGCTCAGCACACCGCATAGCCGGATAGTCCTCATAATCCTCCGGTCGTGGGTTCGATCCCCACCAATTTTTTGATCATTCCTCCGACCTGGGTGGATGCGGTTTATGATCTATCCCTTTGAGATCCAGAGCTGTGGAACGATCCCGGTCAGGACCTCGACAGGTGGTTCGAGCCCCGCCTGGACGACCAAACCCGCAGGTAGATGCCCAGATCTAGGGCCGCCGGGGCTTCTGTCGAGCAAGGTCATCCCGCGCCGCCGCGCCCGCACTCGAGACCGGGAAGTGGATCCCTCCGTCAAGGTCGCCCCCAAGGTCACCCGCCGTCCAAGGTCGGCGCGGGGATCACGGAGCGTGCCCGTGCAGGGTCGTCAGATGCCTGCGGCAGGCCATGAACCCACTAATCCTCTGATGACTCTGCGTGTACATCGGCGTCCACGAGTTCCGTCGCTGTGGCTCGACTGATCGCGCGGCCACACCACGCGGAGTGCAGGCCGTTTCGCCCCATGCGTGGCTTTCGGGGCACATCAAAGGACCACGCATGGGGCGCCGATGCTTCTCACCGTGACCAGCGGCGGTGACGTGATTCATCTGGCTCGCGCGGTGGACTCGGCGTCATCTGGCCGGGTGGAACATGGGGATGGGCCAGGCATGGTCCAGGGCGTGTAGTGGTTGGCGGGTAAGGATCGATCGGCTATGAGTCCGTCCGCTGGTAGGTGGTGGCCCTGCCTCTGCCGCCGAGTTGAAGGATCAGCCCGCGGCCGCGCAAGTTTCGCAGGGCCTTGCGGATGTTCGGAGCGGACAGCCCGAGCTCTTCGGCGAGGTCGCTGACTGTTCGTCCCTGACGGGTCAGGGCCTGGTAGACGCGACGCTCCGTGGCGCCCAGCGGGGGCTCGGCGGTTGCCACGGGCGTGGCGGTCGCGAACTGGTGGAGGATGACGGTGAACCGGATGCCGCTGTCCAGGTAGTGGGCTGACGGCAGGCCATAGTCGGCGAGAGCCTCGGTGACGGTGGGAATCCCGCTGGCGAGGGCTTCGATAACCCGAGTTCCGGTCTGCGCAGAGCGGACGTGCTGGCAGATCGCGACCAGTCTGGCGTTGCGGGCGGAGGTCACCGCGTCGCGTCCGAGCCGGTCGACGGTGATGCCGTACAGGCCGCCGGGGTTGGTCATTACCAGGCGGTCCCGCAGAAGCCGCACTTCGACGGCCAGCCCGGCGGACCAGTGATCGAGGTCGCGGTGGATCAGCGCGTTGGCGACCAGTTCACGGAAGGCGACGAGTGGGTAGATCGGACGGTCACGAACGCTGCCGTCCATCTCGGCGACGATGGCGGTGTCGAAGGTACGTCGGGCCCAGAGCAGCGCCGTGTCAAGCATCCGCGGGACCGGTCCGCTGATGGTGACCTGGTTGCGGGCCCGCGTTGCGGCGGAGCCGGTGGGCAAGGGCTGCGCGGCGGCTTGGATGACGTAGCGAGGGAACCACTGTTGGGGATGGACCCCGAGAGCGAGCAGTCCCGCGACAGTTGGCTGCCCGCCATCCATCGTGACCCCAGCCCGGCGTAGGAGCTCGGTGTCGTCGGGAAAACGGCCGAGCCCGGCCGGGTCGCGTTCGCGGACAGCGAGTAGAAAAGCATCGACGAGTTCGGTGTCCAGCTCGTCGATGGTGGCGTCCTCGACAGGTGAACGGTCGAACAGCGGTGGCTGGCGAGCGGCCAGGAACCCCTGTTCCTCCACGTCAGACAGGGCGTAGTCGCCGTCGTAGCCACGTAGGTACGCCCTGCCGGTCGCGGTGACGCGACAGGGCTTGGTCGACCGGTCGTACTCGTGGACCTGCGCAACCACGACTGCGGCCCCGTCAACCTCCCCGTCTTCGATCGTGAGACGGACCGGCGGTGTGAATGCCCGGGCCCTGGCAGCCAGGCCCTGCTTGAGTACCTGCGGGTCGCTGAGCTCGACGGGGCGGAACCCGGCCCGCTCGTCGAGTCCCAGGATGATGGTCCCGCCCCCGGGCTGATTCGCCAGCGCGCTCAGCGTAGAGGTCAACGAGGCGGGTAACCCGCCGGCGGCAGCCTTGACCTCCACCTCGGTGGTGTCGGCTCCCGCCGCGCGCAGGAAGGCGATCGTCTGGCTCACGTCACGTGGCACACCCAAATGTAACCACGACGGAGTTACATTTGGCGTGTGGCGGTTACATTTGGCGGTCGTGGCTCGCGCCCCAAGATCGGAGAACATGGAAGATCGTCGGCGGGACGGTCGACACTGGCTGCGAGGGGTATCGACCGGCAGCCCTCCCCTCGATCGCAGGAAGGTCGACGCGACCACGACGCCCAGCGGTCACGATCATCGGGCGGCCTGGAAACGGGCGGAACCGCCCGGCGTAGACGAGGAAGAGCTTGTCCGGGATCCGGGCCGGTGGGAGCCGCACGCCCCTTGCCGGATTGCGGATGATCCGGGTACGTCGGGCGGCCGGTTGACTCCACGACTCGTGACGCTATCCGATCATCACCCACCGGCCCGCGAACGCCACACGATCACCAAACAAGATCTACAAGGCCGCCGCGCAACCGACGTGAACAGCTACCCTGTGCCAGGTACGCAGCTTGCGTGGCCCGGTGGTAGAACCGTGGTTCTGGTCGTTCCTCAGTCGCAGCCTTTGAGCATCTCGTAGAGAACGGTCCAGTTCTCGGTGCTGCGGCCCGCGGTGACGGCCTGGTCGTAGTGCGCCTTGACGGCTTTGGGCAGCTGTGTGTCGATGCCGGCCTTCTCACTCGTCCACACGATGTGGTTCGCTGTGGCGCCCATCATCCGTGCCGTGCTGAGGTCGCCGGGGTGTTCGCCGGCCTCCAGGCGCCGGGCCAGGTCCCATCCTTCTCCGATCATCGTCGGGATGTCGGTGAGGGTGTTCAGCGCGCCGGGTAGGAAGCCGGCGGCCGGGACACCGGCGGCGGTGACGAGCGCGGTGGCGTGGAGCAGGCTTGACAGGGCGGTGAGGAAGACGTCGAGGTGCGCCTGGTAGAAGAGCTGGGCCAGGCCTGGGTCCTCCCCGAGGTACCGGGGCTCGCCGATCAGTCTGAGCGTCGGTTCGTGCATGTCGAATACCGCGCGGGGCCCGCTGTAGAACACATGTGCCCCTGGACCGCCGACGGCGGGAGCGGGCACCATGACGCCTCCTGTCACGAAGCTCGCTCCGTGTCTGGCCGCCCATCCCGCCGCATCCCGGGAGGCATCGGGGGTGTCCGAACTGAGGTTGACCAGGACCTTGCCGGCAAGGACAGCGGAGGGTCGCGAACTTTCGGCGACCGGGTCGAGGATGTCGTACATCGCCTGGTAGTCGGTGAGGCTGAGGATGGTCAGCTCGCTGGCGGCGACCGCGGCTGTCGCTGTGGGTGCCAGCGTGGCGCCCCTGACGATGAGGTCGTCGGCGCGCCCCTCGGTGCGGTTCCACACTGTCACCGGATGGCCGGACCGCAACAGGGACGCGGCCATTGCCCGACCCATCGGGCCAAGGCCGACGACCGTCACAGGAGACAGACCGCCCTCACCGCTCATCGGGAGCTCCTGAGCTCTTCGAAGATGCGGGCGGTGCCCTGCTGGCCGTATCCGGCGGTGATCTGCCGGCGCACGATGTCGTGGACGGGCCGCAGCACCTCGACATTGACGCCCTGGTCCAGGCTGGCCGTCACCAGCGATTCCAGCGCGGCTTCGGTGAACTCGACCACAGAGTGCACCGACCGATGGTCAAGCAGGCACGCGACGACCACCCCGCCGCCGATGATCGCCTCCTCGACGGTCTCGGCGACGGTGGCGCCACGATCGCCGAGAGCCCGTGCTCTGCCTGGAGTGCGGTTCCACACCACGGTTGGTCGGCCGGCGTCGAGAGTCGCGGCGGCGAGCGCGCTGCCCATCGCGCCCAAGCCCAGGAAGGTCGTACAGGTCGTCATGGATTGCCCTCGCTCCGCTCGGTGGTCTGACTGGCGTGCCGTCCCGACTCTCCGCCCGAACCTTCCCCGCCGGCAAGTACCTACAATTTTGTTCAATACTTACCAGGAAGTAAGTGGCCAGCTGAGGCGAGGTTGAGGGTCTGATGGCGACGAGCGCGAGGCGCGGTCCCTACGTCTGCGGCATAGACGCCGGTATGGACGTGGTGTCAGGGAAGTGGAAGTCGCTGATCCTCTGGGAGCTGAACAACCACGGAACCCGGCGGTTCGGAGAGCTGCGGCGCGGCCTTCCCGGCGTCAGCGAGAAGATGCTCATCCAGCACCTGCGCGAGATGGAGGAGGACGGCCTGGTCCACCGCGAGGTGTATCGCCAGGTCCCGCCCCGGGTCGAGTACTCCCTCACCGAGCATGGCATCTCACTCAACGAGGCCCTCCGCCCGCTAGGCGAATGGGGGAAACGACGTTGCGAGCGCCTCGCCGTCGAGGACGCGCTCGAATCCGCGTAACCGGCCGCGCCTCGATCCCCACGATCATGGTGGCGAGGCGGACCGGAGCCGCCGGAACCACCAGGTTTGCGGAACGCACGTTCGACTCGGATACGGATGGTGCCGGCTGGGCGGTCATCGGGCATCGCTGCTGGTCGGTGCCCGGGTCCCGACGGGCGAATGATGATTTCAGGACCCATCTGGGCGGCGTCCCTGCTGACCCCGCGGACCGCTCCGGTCGTGTCGCTGTCGCCATGGGTGTAGAGGGTGTATGGACGGCCGATCGTAGCTTCCAAGATCGGATATTAGACGACGTCGCGGAACTACCGGAAAGTCGGATGCATCAATTGATTACGCGGCGCGTCCGTGAGGATCGGGAAGTGAAACGTACTCGGAGTCGCGAGCCACCTCAAGCGACAACAATGACCTTGACTCCAAGCGCGTCATAGGTCCCGCGTGCGCGAGCATCCCTCGTCGCGAGGGCCAGGCCGTGCTCCTTGGCAGCCAAAGCCACCAGCCCATCGTAGACGGCGCCCCCAACAATACCGACGCGACTCAACGTCGCGTGAACCTTCCGCGCATGCGGTCCGCTCAACGTTAACGGTGCAGTGAAGCGCACGTCGAGCAGACGCGCGGCGTCCGGCCCGGACAGTCTCGCGTCGCCGGGCATTCTGGTGAGTACCGAATAGGTCTCCACCAGCGCATGCCCACTCAGCGCAAGCTCCCGCCCGCCCCACCATTGCACCACATCCGCGTGGTGCGTGTGCGAACGTACCAGGAGCGGAACCGCGACACTCGTGTCGACCGCAATGGTCACCTGCGGCCCGCGTCAATGAGGCCGAACAGGATGTCGTCGTCGACGGGCGTATCGCTGGCTGACACGAGCACACCATCCTCCTCGACGAGGCGCGCGGTCCTGCCGGCAGGCACGATCTGGACACCGTCGCCATAGGGCGAGATGTCCACCTTCGTTCCCGGGAACAGGCCCAGCGCCTCGCGGAGGAGCTTGGGCAACACGATCCGGCCCGCCTGATCGACAACGGCTTCCATGGGAAAACGATACCATTTTGATCCCATCGCCGGAGGCCTCGCCCGCCAGGGCGCGATGTTCCTCCAGGCCTGGAACCTCGCGCCCCACAAGGCCGGGCGAGATGATCGCGACTCCGGCGTCCGCATCCCCGCGTCGGTGGATGCGGCGGATCATTGTCGTGCGGTCGGCAAGAAGCGTGACATGAGCGACGCGGTGTCCGGCGATGCGGTGTCCGGCGGCGCGGGTCGAGGCTGTCAGCTCGGCGAGCAGGTCGGAATCGAGGATGGTCATCGGCGCGATCACCGGGTCCTCGGGACCCTGGAGAGCAAGACGGAGCATCTCGCTGACCGCCTGGCGCCACAGGGAGACGTCGCGGAAGTCCCGCCGAAGGTAAGTGTTCGGTGATGTCGTGGGAGGGCTCGCCGAATGCCCGGCCGGCGTTGCCGGTCGGGTGCTGTCGGTGAGGCGAGTTAAGGCGCGGGTCCGTCGTGATC
>NZ_CDWWXB010000168.1:0-2164 GCF_977971855.1 Frankia sp. CoWAU3
GCCCCTCGCCGCCAGCCGCGCCGGCCGGCTCACCCTCGACCAGCTGCCCCGGGCCTGGCCCCGGCTGCCCGCACCCGCACCAGTATCCGACCGACCGGACGCCATACCCGCCGGGGCGGGCCTGCGACCGCCCGCGCCGATGCCCCCCGCCGAGTACCGGGGGTGAGCGGCCACGACCAAATACCTCGCCGCCGCCGTCGCCGCGGTGGTCCTGCTCATCGTGCTCATGGGCGCCGCCGCCGCCCAGCTGGCCGAACGCGTCCTCTGCGCGCCGGTCGCCGGCTGGTTCCTCGGCTACACCAGCGGCGGCAGCCCCAGCCAGACCGCCCTCGCCGACATACCGCCTGACTACCTGAACCTTTACATGCAGGCCGCAGCAACCTGCCCCGGCCTGTCCTGGAGCACGCTCGCCGCCATCGGCAAAACCGAAAGTGATCACGGTCGCAGTCGGATGCCGGGCGTAGCCAGCGGTACCAATTCCGCTGGCGCGGCCAGGCCCATGCAGTTCCTCGCCCGACGTTCGCCGACGTCGTCGCCCGCCACCCCCTGCCGGCGGGCGGCGCGCACCCGCCGTCGCTCTACAATGCCCACGACGCGGTCTACGCCGCTGCGGTGTACCTATGTGACAACCACGTCGCCACCGATCTGACCGGGGCGCTGTGGCAGTACAACAACTCCGACGCCTACATCGCCCAGGTCGTCACCCAGGCCACCCAGTACAGCTCGACCGGCGGCTTCGGAGCCGACACCGCATCGTCCGACGCTGGCTACGCCGCCGTCGTCTACGCCCAGGGCCAGCTCGGCATCCCCTACCTGTGGGGCGGGGACGGCCCGGCCGAAGGCGGCTTCGACTGCTCCGGACTCACCCGGGCCGCCTACCTCGCCGCCGGGATCAACCTGCCCCGCACCGCACAGACCCAGTACGAGGCCGGACCCGTCGTCCCGCCCGAGGAGCCACTCCAGATCGGCGATCTCGTCTTCTACGGCACCGCCACCAACATCCACCACGTTGCGATCTACATCGGAAACGAGCAGATGATCACCGCTCCAGGACGCGGCAAGGTAGTGAAAATCGCCCTGTATAGGTGGGAAGGGGACGACTATTTCGGGGCGACAAGGCCGGGCAACTGAGATTTATTCGGACCAGATGCAACACCCGACGAGCGGCCCGAAAAGCGGCAATACCGGACTTTCGGAGCGCCACAAGTCCGAGTCTATCGCGACACGCCGCCCTCCGACGGCTATACGCCGGTGGCGACGTCCGATGCAACGATGATGCATCGGATGCAACAGGAGGTGGCCGTGGCGCAGCGTGTCGATCTGCCCGGCGCTGCGTACCTTGTACTGGATGCGACGGTTGCGCATTTCGATCCAGCGGCGGCGGTGTTTGCGGCGATGTTGGAAGGCTGGTCGCGTCAGCAGCAGAGCCGGTTTCTGCGGCCGGCCATGATCCGGGCTCGGCTCGATCTCGTACGCCGGTTCGCGGCCTTCACGAACCAGTACCCGTGGGAGTGGACCCCGGGTGAGGTGGAGGCGTTCACCTCCGAGCTGGTCTCAGGAGCGAGCCCGCGGGCGGCGTCGACGGTGCGGGCCTACCAGTTGACGGTGCGGCTGTTCTGCGAGTTCGTTACCGACGCCCGGTATGGCTGGCCGGTCGAGTGCGAGCGGCGGTTCGGGGCGGTGCCGAGCCAGATCTGCCACGAGTGGAACACCGTCGCGCACCGGGTCGACTATGAAGGCCGGCCAGGGCGGCGGGCGCTGACCTACGACGAGGTGCAGGCGCTGTTCGATGCCGCCGACGCCCGCGTCGAGGAGATCCGCACCCGGGGTCGGAAGAGCGCGCTGGCGGCGTACCGGGACGCGGTTGCACTCAAGACGGTGTACGCCTACGGCCTGCGGCGGGAAGCTGCCCTGCTTGACGTTGTGGACTTCCGCCGGAACCCACGTGCCACTGCCCATGGCCGGTTCGGGTCGGTGCAGGTGCGGTGGGGCAAGGCATCGCGAGGCAGCCCGCCGAAACGGCGCACGGTGCTGACCGTGCCCGAGTTCGACTGGGTCGTCGAGTTGCTCGACGACTGGTGCGAGCAGCTGCGTCCGCAGTTCGATCCCGGCCAGCATCCTGCCCTGTGGGTGACCGAACGGCGCGGCCGGATCGCCGTCCGCC
>NZ_CDWWXB010000168.1:2689-6170 GCF_977971855.1 Frankia sp. CoWAU3
GGCGGACGGCAGGACTGCCGGAGGAGCTGGATTTGCATTCGCTGCGGCACAGCTATGTCACGCATTTGTTGGAGTTCGGTTATCCGCCGCTGTTCGTGCAACAGCAGGTTGGGCATTCCTACGCTTCGACGACCGCGATTTACACGTCGGTGTCGGACGAGTTCCGTAACCGGCTGCTGGAGAAGTCACTGCGCCGCTTCGAGGACCTGTGGGAGACACCCCGGTGACCCGGACGACGAGTATCCGCTGGCATCTGCGGACCCGGATGGCGGAGAAGGGGCTGTTCCAGACGTCCGATCTGGTGCCGCTGCTGGCCGAACGCGGCGTGCACCTGTCCCGGGAGCAGGTCTTCCGACTGGTGACCCAGCCACCGCAGCGGCTGTCGATGGACACCTTCGCCGCCTTGTGTGACGTGCTCGGCTGCACACCGAACGACCTGATCGAGGTCGTGGCGGTCGCCGAGCAGGTCGCGAAGACAGGCATCCGCGGGCAGACGGGCCGCGGGCGGGGCGCCGGCGGGGCTGCGGCGCACCACGATCCGCCGGCCGGGGGGACTATGACACCCGACCGGCCGGGAGTTTCGACGAGCTCTTTTCGGGGGCCGGCGGCCCGTTCCGCCCGGCGACCGCCTGTCGATCGCCAGGCGGTCCTGCATGCCTTGACCGGGCGGCTCGTCGCTGTCGTCCCTCGGATGACGGAGGTCGAGGCTTGCCGTCACCTCGACGCGGTCGCGGGAACGGTGAACGCGCGGTTGGCCTGGTTGGACGACCATCTCGCCGCGTTCCCGGACGCGCTGCGGTCAGGAAGCTCCGACGTGCCTGCTGTCTTCATCCGGCTCGCGTACACGCTGCACCAGGCGGGATACGCGGTCGTGGTGCCCGCCTGCGTCGACTGCGAGCAGGTCGCGGCAGCCCTGCCGCAACGGGCCGAGGGCTGCCGGATCTGTGCCCGGTGCGCAGGACGCCGGCAGACCAAAGTGTGCGGGCGCTGCGGCCGACGCAACTCGGTCCGGGCCCACGAGCCCGACGGGACACCGGTGTGCCAGAACTGCTGGAACCGCGACCCCGCCAGCTGGGAGACCTGCGCCAGCTGCGGACGCGGGGCGCCGCCGGCGGCGCGGCCGAACGGGCAGCCGATCTGCCGGCGCTGCTACGAAACACCCCGCGTGATCTGCGCCGGCTGTGCCCGATCCGCCGTCGAGGCCGCCCGCACCGACACCGGCGAACCGCTATGCGGCGCCTGCCGGCCGCCGTCGCGCTGCGGCCTTTGCGGAAGAGAGCGTCGGCTCAAGGTCCGCGCCCGCGACGGTCAGCCGGGGCTGTGCGAGGCGTGCTACCGCCGCACCCTGTTCGGCGTCTGCGACGCCTGCGGGCTGATCGGGAAGCTGGCCACAACCGGCGCCCACGGCGGACCCCGCCTCTGCACCCGCTGTCGACCTGCGGCCACCCGGCATTGCTCGCGGTGCGGACGTGACCGGCGGATCATCGCCACCTGGCCGATTGGCAGCGTCTGCGCCTCCTGCTACGCCTGGACACGCCGCCACCCCGCCCCCTGCCCCGACTGCCAACGCACCCAAGTGCTCGTCGGCCTCGACCAGCAAGGCCAGCGAATCTGCGGCCGGTGCGCCGGCCTGAACGTCGACTACGACTGCCCGGTCTGCGGACGCGCCGGGTTCGTGCCCCGTGACGGGATGTGCGAACGCTGCCTGGCAGCCCGCCGCGCCAACGAGTTGCTCACCGGAACGAACGACGCCATGCGTCCCGAGCTGCGCCCGCTGGCGACCGCCCTGGCCAACACCGACGCGCCCGACGCCATCCTGACCTGGCTACGACCCGGTGGGCCCGCCGAATGGCTATTTCACCGTCTCGCTGACGCGGAGGCTCCGCCCAGCCACGAGCTGCTGGACACCTGGCCCCAGACCCTCGCCCTGCACCGGCTGCGCCAGACCCTCATCCACGTCGGCGTCCTGCCCGACCGCGCCGACCACCTCGAACGCCTCAGCCCCTGGCTCGACAACCTCCTCACCACGCTGCCCACCGTCCACAGCAGCCTGATCCGTCCCTGGGCGCACTGGGCGATCCTGCGCCGAGCCCGCCACCGGCTACCCGCCCGGCCATTCACCCCGCACGCCGCCGGCTGGGCCCGCACCCGCACCCGCATCCGCGCCGCGCTCCGCCTGCTCGCCTGGATCGACGACCAACAGACGACACTCACCGATCTCACCCAGGCCGACGTCGACCGCTGGCTGACTGAACAGCCTGCCGAGAGCGCCTACCCAGCCCGCGAGTTCCTGCACTGGGCCCGCAGCCGACGCCTCACCGGCGACGTGACGATCCCGAAACGGCGACCCCGTCACATCGTCACCGCGATCAGCGAAGACGACCGGTGGACCCACCTACGCCGCTGCCTGCACGCCCGCACTCCTGCTGCTCTACGGCCTGCCCGTCAGCCGGATCTCGGCTCTACACGCCGACCAGATCGACCGTGAGGGCAATCGGACCCTGGTCCGCCTGGGAGCACACCGGCTGCTTCTCCCTCCGGCCGTCGCCGACCTGCTGCTCGCCCAACGCGACACCGCTCGAACGGTGGCTGTTCTCGGCCGCAGTACCCCGCCAGCAACAGGTTGGCTGTTCCCCGGCGGCTTTCCCGGCCGGCCGGCCCGTGACGTGGTCTACCAGGCACTTCGCGACAACGGACTGCCGCATGCGCGGCACGCTCGCAACGCCGCGCTGATGACGCTCGCCGCGGACCTACCCGCCCCGATCCTCGCGAGCCTGCTGGATCTCCACATCGCCACCGCCTGGACCCAGCAGGCAGCCCATGACTGGGCCCTCTACCTCGCCGAGCGAGACTCTCCCGGCCCCTGACCAACCCTCCTCGCCCGAGTGCGGCGAGCTGGCATCGTACACGGCCCGGAGATCAGCACGACGTCCTGGCCCAACAGATCGAACAGCGACGCCAGGAAGGTCTGGTGCCGGAGGCGCTCCGCCGGCGCGATGGGCGCGGGCGGCAACGCGTCGACCGTGGTCAGCGCGCGCTCGTACAGCTCCTCGCCACTCGCCGAACCGACCGGTACGAGCTTGAGCCGCCATCCATGGCTATAGCGATCATCGATGAGCACGCCGGAGGAGCTGGGCACGACGAGGCGAGGTCTCGCCCGACCGGCCCACTTGTTCTTGCCATCGATCGGTATGGCAGACTCGCGCCGAACGCCACGACCCGCAGGCCTTTGTTGCGCGCCTTCGCCCGGACCGGCGGCGATGGCGGATCAGATCGGAATCTGGGCGCCGTGGTGGAGGAATGACTGCCGGTGGAATCACGCCGCGTCCCACATTCCCACTGCCAAGGAAGCACCCGGCGAACGGCCCGTTCGCGCTGGGACACGCCGGACCGGTTCCCGCCGTGACCGATCCACTTCGGCAGACCGACAGTGCAGGCATCGTCTCGCGCAACAACCGCAAGGACTACGCACTGGATCCGG
>NZ_CDWWXB010000168.1:6469-8534 GCF_977971855.1 Frankia sp. CoWAU3
CGCCGATCGCGATCGGCGGTCAGGCGAAGGTCACCGGCGCGCGACACAAGGCGACCGGGCAACGGGTAGCCGTGAAGCAGCTCCGCTTCCGCGACGCAGCCGCTCTCTCTCGCATGCGCCGTGAAGTCGAGGCCGGCCGCCGATTCGGCCAGCTCCCGCACGTCATGCCTGTGCTCGACTCCGGCGAGGACTGGCTCGTCATGCCACTCGCCGACGCCACTGCGGAGTCTCGAGTGGCGATACTCGCCGACCCAGTCGAGTTGCGCCGCCTGGTGACCGCTGTCTGCCTGGCACTGCGCGAACCGCACCGCGAGGGCTGGATCCACCGCGATCTGAATCCGCGAAACGTTCTGGAACTGAACGGCGACTGGGTCGTGGGCGACTGGGGGCTCGGGCGCCGGCCACGAGGGCAATCAAGCGATCCCCGTCATACCCAGACGGGTAGTTCCTTCGGCACCGACGGATTCGCCGCCCCCGAGATGTACGACGACGCGCACGCCGTCGGGCCACAAGCCGACGTCTACAGCATCGGACGGATCATCGCGTGGGCCCTGACCGGCACCTGGCCCCGGCGGTACGAGCCGTTGCTCCCCGACGGGCCATGGCGGACTATCGTCTGGCAGTCGACACACCGGTCACCGGACCGCCGGCCGCCGACGACCGACGATCTTCTCCTGCTGATCCGGTCCGAGCTGGACGGAACGACCGCCTCGCCCACCGAACGCGGTCGACGGCTGCTGGCCGCAGCGACCGCTGGGGACGCGGCGGCGCCCGGGCAACTGTTCGAGCTTCTCGCCTCGGGCCAAGGCGACGACGAATTGCTCGGTCAGGTGGCCGCACGCCTCACGGGTGAGCCGCTCCGGCGCGCGCTCACCGCGGATCTGCCGGTCGCGCGGGAGGTCGTGTCGGCACTGAGAGCCGCGTGTTCCGACGAGCAGGTGCCGGGCACCGGGGACGGGGCGAACGACCGGGTCATCAGCTGGCTGCTGGACGTAGCGAACCAGGCCGACGAGCTGGATGACTGGGACCTGCTGGACCTGGCCGTTGATGCCATCACCGAGCTGGTCGGCGAGATGACTAGCCTGCCGGTTAGCCAGGCCATCGGCGACTGGTTCGCCAGTCGCGAGCAGCACTGCGCGGCGACAGTCGCGGCGGCGTTGCGCCGCCGAGTCCCGGCCGCGCGGCTCTTCGCCGCTCTCTAGCTGAGCGCCCCATGATCGACCCGCGGATCCGGGCTGCATTGAGCGGTGAGTCGACACGCAGTGGCCCTCGCCACGGAGCCGCATCCAGCCGGGATCTCGAACATTTCCGCACCGGACGCGCCCGTGGGCGCCCGCGGCGAGCCTGGGGCACCCCGCGACGACAGATCACCACCGTGCTTACGCTGCTTGCTCTGATCAGCGCATCGATGATCGTCATTCTCACAAGCCGCCACAATGGCACTGGCTCGCAAAGCGGCACCAACGCTCCGAGCGACCGCAGCTCCCCGAGCAGCAGCGCCTCGGACGCCAGCATCATCGGATTGCCCACCGTACCGAGCGAGCTGGCCGACGACGACGCCATGCGGGCGTTCGTCGCTGGCTGGGACGCATATCCCGGCTGGGTCACCTGCCGGACCGGCGCCGACGAGACCCTGCTGACGGGAAGCTTCCCCGCATCTCCAGCCGAGCCGGTGGCACCCACCCACAGCCTCTACTGCAGCATCGGCGGGACCCTCACGGTCATGTTCGCCAGCTTCACAAAGCGCGGGCAGTATGAGGCGGTCGCACCGCACTATTTCGATGCACCGGCAGCCCGGAGGGAAGGGCAGGAGACGCCCGCGGCCAGCACGCATATCTTCGCCTGGAGCTCGACGCAGCGTGCCCTGGTCTGGGCCGATCCCGATAACTTCCTCATCGGCGTTCTTGTCACCGACAATGATTCGACAGACCTTGCCAGGGTCTGGCGCCAGTACGACTCCTGAGGCGATGCCGTGAAGCTTAAGTCGATCTTTCCGGTATTGGATCATGTGGGGGTGGGGTGAGTGGGTAGAGCCCAGGGCCGCGCAGAGATCACGCTACGCTGT
>NZ_CDWWXB010000169.1:0-7604 GCF_977971855.1 Frankia sp. CoWAU3
CTCCCCGACGGCCGTACCCACCCCGCCGGCCGCGGAAGGCGGCCTCGCCGGCCTTACCGCCGAGCAGGTGGCGATCCGGATGGCCGGCGCAGGCCTGCCGCTGCACACCACCGTCGTCTACACCGCGGCCACCGACCCGGATCGTCTCCTGGGTCGGACGAACGGCTACACCAGCAGAATCGCCTTCAGCGATCCGCGGGTGGGCGTCAACGAGGTCTCCGGAAGCCCCGCGGGCGCGATCGAGGTCTTCGCGGACGCGGCGAGCGCGCAGCAGCGGGCGACGAAGCTCCTCACCGTCACCGCCGACAACCCGCTCGTCACCGAGTACGTCTTCGTCCAGCGCACCGTGGTGCTCCGGGTCTCCCTGGTCCTCACCGCGGACATCGCCCGGGAATACGAGGCCGCGCTCCTGCGTCTCTCGGCCTGAGATCCCCTCGCGGCCCGGCAACACCAGGACATCCAGGACATCGGGGGCATCCGGGAGTTCCGGGGGCTCTACTCAGGCCGCCGGTGTCTGGGACGGCCCACTCGACAGCCAGGTCAGCAGGGTACGCACCCCCCACCCGGTGCCGCCCCGGCTGATCTCGCCGTCGTCGGCGTCCGACCGTGCGGTGCCCGCGATGTCCAGATGTGCCCAGGGCCGCCGGCCCGCGAACTCCCGCAGGAACAGCGCCGCGGTGATGGAACCGCCCCCGACGTCCAGCGCCCGGCCGATGTTGGCAAGGTCCGCCACCGGCGAGTCGATCGCCGCCCGGTACTCCTCCACCAACGGCAGCCGCCACACCCGTTCCCCGGCGCTGTCCGCCGCGGCGGACAGCGCCGGCGCCAGCTGGTCGTCCGAGCTGAACAGCCCGGCGGTGCGCCGGCCGAGCGCCACGGCGATCGCTCCGGTCAGCGTGGCGAGATCGACGATGACATCCGCGTCGAGCGCGCCCGCGGCGTAGGCGAGGCCGTCCGCCAGCACCAGGCGACCCTCGGCGTCGGTGTTCAGTACCTCCACCGTGGTCCCGCCCCAGCAGGTGATGACGTCGCCGGGACGCATGGCAGTCGCACCGATCATGTTCTCCGCCAGACAGAGCAGGCCGGTGACGCGCCCGGGCACGTTCAACGCCGGCAGCGCGGTCATCGCCCCGAGCACCGCCGCCGCGCCCGCCATGTCGGTCTTCATGCCGGCCATCGGGACGGCCGGCTTCAGGGAGAGCCCACCCGAGTCGAAGGTGATTCCCTTCCCGACCAGGACCCGGTGACCATCGGTGAAGCGGCCCGCCGGCGAACCATCCGGCTCCGCCGACCCGATGGATCCCGCCGACCCGGCCTCGCCAGAAGTCCGCGGTGGCCCGTGATATTCGAGTTTGACCAGGTAGGGCGGCCGAGGGGAACCCTCACCGACGGCGCACAACCCCCCGAAGCCCTGCGCCGGAAGATCGTCGGGGCCGAACAGGGTCGCGTCGAGACCCGCCGACGCGGCGATGCGCACGGCACGGTTCGCCAGCCACTCGGGTGACTTCACCAGACTCGGCATGTTGACCAGATCGCGGGCGATGTACACCCCGGTGGCCACCGCCCGCGCGGCGTCGACCGCGGCCACCGCCCCGGGCCCGTCCGCCCGACCGGTGAGCACGATGACGTTGCCGGGCGCGCCGTTCTCCGGCCTGGGCCGGCCGGCCGGGTCGAGCGCTCCGCCGGCCGGCTCGGGCACGCCAGCAGCCCGGTCGAGCACGCCAGCGGCCCGGTAGGCGCCCAGCGCCAGGCCTTCGGTGAAGGCCCGCAGGCTCGGATCGCCGGGCTCCGCCACCACCGCGAGCCGGTCCGGTGCCCCGGCGCGGCGGGCGAGCGCGGCACCCGCGGCCCGCCAGTCACCCGGTTGACCGGCGCCGATGCCGACCACGAGCAGCCGGGTCGGCCGAGCCGTCCGGGCCAACGGCACCACCAGCACCGAACCCGCATCGCCGCGCAGGGACTCGGACTCGATCAGCAGCGCAAGATCCAGTCCGAGATCGGCGCCGACACCGCGGGCAGTCTCGTCGAACACGGGCCCGTTCTCGGACGACGCGAGGACCAGGGCGACGGTCGAGGGCTCGACGTCGGTGGCGGTGGCGGTGGCGGTGGCGGACCGTAGGGTAACGCCGGGAGGAAGCCTGATGAGCCCGTCGATCGCCGGGCCTGACGCGGAATCAACGATGCTCATGCCGGCCTTCTCACCGGGACCGCCGGACTCACCGAGACCGCCGGACCACCACGGAACCCGGCTGCCGCGGGACGGACGCGAGGACAGCGCACGCGGACGGACACCCGGACGGTTAACCGACCGCGGTCTTCAGGGCATCCCCCAGCGCACTCGCCTCGTCGGCGGTGAGTTCCACGACGAGCCGACCGCCCCCTTCCAGCGGGACACGCATGACGATGCCGCGCCCCTCCTTGGTCACCTCGAGCGGACCGTCACCCGTCCGCGGCTTCATGGCCGCCATCGGTGCACCTCTTCCTGCCGTCGGACCTGCATCTGACGACGATTATCCCGTAGACCGGACCGCAAACCGAAACACGTCTCTGCGCGGCATCACAACAGTCGCCCGCCGCAACATCGAGAGGTGGGCGTCGATGTTGACGACAACGCCTGCGCGTGTCCCTGCATAGGTCAGATCGACCGGTTACCAACAGTCGACTGTGATGCCACAGACAGTCGGCTGCGATCACTCGTCGATCTGTGGCGAGCGAGTATCCCGATGCCCGTCCGGCGATGGCGCGGTGTCGACGCGCGCGAAGGCGGCCAACCGGACCAGCTCCTCGTCCCGCCGGGCCAGCTCCTCGTCCCGCCAGGCCAGCTCGTCGGCGAGCCGAAGCAGGACGGCGTCGACCTCGGCCATCCGGTAACCACGCAGCGCCATCCCGAACCGCGTGCGGGCAACGTCACCGGCTGTTACCATGCCGGCAGGTAGTCCGGTAGGAGCGCCGTCCGGCGGCGCCGGGGCGAGCCGATCGAAGCGACCGACGGCCAGCGCGGCCACCGCGAAGACGACGGCGGCCACGATCACAATCTCGATGACGAGCACCACACATCCGATCGTGCCACGGCCCGCCGATCGTGGTGATTCTGGCAGGCTGGCCCGGTGCATGCCGACGCTGCCCACCCGGCCCCGCAACGACTGGATCCGCAACGACTGGATCCGCTACGGCTGGGTCCGCGGACCTTCGAGCCGACCGAGCTGATCGTGATGGCGATCGTCAACCGCACCCCGGACTCCTTCTTCGACCGCGGGGCGACATACGGTGCGGCCGAGGCCTTGGCTGCGGTCGACCGTGCGGTCGACGAGGGGGCGGGGATCATCGACATCGGCGGGGTGAAGGCCGCGCCCGGCGGCGAAGTGAGTGCGGCCGAGGAGCTGCGCCGTGTGGCTGGCTTCGTCGCCGAGGTCCGGGCCCGCCATCCCCGGCTGGTCATCAGCGTCGACACCTGGCGCGCGCAGGTCGGACGGGTCGTCGCGGGTGAGGGCGCCGACCTGCTCAACGATGCCTGGGGCGGGGTGGACCCGGCGCTCGCCGAGGTCGCGGCCGAGTTCGGCGTCGGTCTGGTCTGCACCCACGCCGGCCATCTGCCGCCGCGCACCCGGCCGCACCGGATGGTCTACGACGATGTGGTCGCCGACATCGTCGCCACCACGGTGGGGCTCGCCGAGCGGGCGGCGTCGCTCGGGGTCCGGCCGGATGCGATCCTCGTCGATCCGGGGCACGACTTCGGCAAGAACAGCCGCCACTCCCTCGAGGCCACCCGCCGGCTGCCGGAACTGGTCGCCACCGGGTGGCCGGTGCTCGTCGCGCTGTCGAACAAGGACTTCGTCGGGGAGGCCCTGGACACCGGCATCGACGAACGCCTGGAGGGCACGCTGGCCGCGACCGCGGTCAGCGCCTGGCTCGGGGCCCGGGTCTTCCGGGCGCACCAGGTGGCGGCGACGCGGCGGACGCTGCGGATGGTCGCGGCGATCCGGGGCGACGTCGACCTCGCCGTCGCTCGCCGCGGCCTCGCCTGATGAACAGGAACGGGCTCAGTCGCCTTCGACGATCTCCCGCGGGGTCGGGGGCGGAGGCGAGGTGACGGTCGCCGCTGTCACGCCCGCCTCCAGGAAGTCCAGCGCCTCGCCGATGCCGGTCGCCCAGCGGAGGGCATCCCGGGCGCGCGGGCGGACGAACCCGCGGTCGACCATCTCGTCGACGAGAATCCGCAGGTGGGCGAAGACCCCGTCGGGGTCGAGGAGCACCACGGGCTTGGTGTGCATGCGCAGGACCCCGGCGACCCAGACCTCGAGCAGCTCCTCGAGGGTGCCCAGGCCCCCGGGCAGGGCCAGGAAGGCGTCCGAGCGCGCGTCCATGAGCGCCTTACGCTCCCGCATGGTCTCCGTGACGATGATCTCGTCCGCGTCCAGGTCGCTGACCTCCATCGCGACCAGCGCCCGCGGGATCACGCCGACCGTGTAACCTCCGCTGGCCCGCACCGCCCGGGCGATCGCCCCCATGCACGACACCGAGCCTCCGCCGGAAACCAGGGTGTGGCCGCGCCGGGCGAGCTCGGTGCCGGTCTGGGCCGCCAGCAGGACGTACGAGGGGTCGATCAGCTCGGAGGACGCGCAGTACACGCAGACGTTCACGGAATATCCATACCTGCGGGCCGGGTGTGCCCGGCGGTTCCCTCCAGGATGATGCGCACGGCCTCGTGGATGTCGTCGGTGATCGAGAGGATCTGCAGGTCCCGCTCCTGGACCAGGCCGGCGGGCAGCAGGGTCGTCCGCATCCAGTCGACGAGTCCCGACCAGTACTCGGAGCCGATCAGCACCACCGGGAACCGGGTGACCTTGCCGGTCTGGACCAGGGTCAGCGCCTCGAACAGCTCGTCGAGCGTGCCGAACCCACCGGGGAGGATCACGAACGCTTCGGCGTACTTCACAAACATCGTCTTGCGGACGAAGAAGTAGCGGAAACTGACACCGAGGTCGACCCAGTCGTTGAGCCGCTGCTCGTAGGGAAGCTCGATGCCGAGGCCCACCGACAGGCCGCCGGCCTCCTGGGCCCCACGGTTCACCGCCTCCATCGCGCCCGGCCCCCCGCCGGTGATCACCGCGAAACCGGCCTCGGCGAGCGCGGCGCCGAGCAGCCGGCCCTGCCCGTAGAACGGGCTGTCCGGGGGAATCCGGGCCGAGCCGAAGACGGTCACCGCCCGTGGCAGTTCGGCGAGCAGGCCGAAACCCTCGACGAACTCGCTCTGGATCCGCATGACCCGCCACGGGTCGGAATGGACGAAACCCGAGGGGCTGCGGGTGTCGAGCAGGCGCTGATCCGTGGTGGAGTGCTCCACCTGGCCACGCCGGGCGATGACCGGCCCACGGAACTGCTCCGGTGGCGGGATCCGGCGCTCGCGCCCCATCGCGATCCCCGTGTCGCTACCGGTCCCGGTCCCACCGCCTGCGGGAGCTCCCGGGCGGGCCGAGGTTCCCGGACCGGCAGCGGGACCAGAAGCCCCAGAAGCCGTGGGACGTCCCATGGGCGGGTCGTCAGAAGAAGGCACGGCGCCCTCCCCCTCAGCAAGCGGCGGGGAGGGCGGCTCCGGGCTCAAGGACGGCGTCACCACGGCACCATAGGCCACGCTCCGACAGACACATCACGATGCCCGCACGGTAGTAGGACGACGGTGGACGAGGTCAGGGCGAGGCTATGGCGAGCTGACCAGGCCGAGCGACGCCCTTCTGGCCTCGTCCCGCACCATCCCGAAGTACTCGACATACTCGAAGGCGCCCCGGCTCGAGACCACGCGGGCAGGAGCACCCACCGCGACCGATCGAGTAGCAATCGATCGGGTTACCACGGCATTGGCGCCCACCAGGGCGTCGTCTCCCACCTCAAGACGACCCAGGATCCTCGCTCCAGTCCCGATACTCACCCGATCGCCGATTGTCGGGCGACCGAACTTCTCGCCAGTACCGCTCTTTCCTATCGTCACATCGTGTCCTACGTTGCAGTTCTCACCAATTTCACAGGCACCAATGATCACACCCCCAAAATGGGCGATAAAGAACCCCGGACCTATCCTGGCGGCGGGGGAGATCCAGATACCCGTCACGATCTGCGAGACCCGAGACAGAACGCGGTAGACAACCGTGCCCAAGAGCCGTCCTGCCGCCCCGGCTACGCCTTTCTGCGGACTTGCGACGAACGCACCGAACCGGTAGACGAGGATCGCCTGGAGGCCGGGGTTGTTCAGAACAGCAGCGATGCGGCTGGCCCCGATCGAGCGGGGTCGACGGCCATCGTTGTCGTAGTAGACAAATCGGTCAATATCCCGAAGAACAACATCCTTCAACGAACTCTCCCCTGGCAAAAAATGGATGAGAAATGGTCGTCCACTGCCGGTAGATCGTTGATTTCAGCCGGCGGGTATAAGCCACTTCGCAGGGCACTGCCACAGTATCGTCGGGGCGCCAGCCGAAAAAATCTTGGAAGTCCGGCCTTACCATGGTCTGCCTGAATAGACACGCACATAGTCTACGAACAGCGTCTGCGGGAACGCGGAGGCCGGCGGAAGCGGGGGACTCAGCTTCGCACTGACGGCGACATCCATGATTATATAGAAGTCTTTGTTCCACAGCCAAACCGGCGTGTCCTTCGGCTCGAGATGGCGGATGAGAAGGCCATCGAAATAGAAGTCGAGCCTGTTCGACCCCCAGTCAAGAGCATAGTTATGATAGCGGTCCGCAAGCGTGCCACCTGGGTAGACATAGTTCTTTCCCGACCCCCACCAGCCGGCCTCCCAACGATTTCCAGAGCCATCAACTCCAACAATGTTGGTATGGACCGTGGCCGGCTCGTTTGCCGTCGCCTCGACGACATCGATCTCGCCGGAGCGAGGCCAGTCATAAATTCCGTTCGGCCCTAGGAGCCAGAGAGCAGGCAACGTCCCGGTACCGATCGGCAGCCGGGCCCGGAACTCGAAGTACCCATATCTCCAGGTGGCCTTACCGCGGGTCTCCACCCGGCCCGACGAGAAGTGGGTATCCCCACAGGTTTTTATGGGAGATTTCTCCGCAATCGCCGTCAGCTTGAGATGGCCCTTGCCGTCCAGGCCGACGTTACGGGGATCGGCCGTATAACAGGAGACGTCCGTCGGCCCCCATTTCCCCCCTTGCGTGATCAACCACCTGGCGGGATCAACCGAGGCGTTCGCCGGACCGTCAAATTCATCGGACCACAGCAGTCGCGGCTCCATCCCGTCATCCTCTCGCGGAGTCCGCGGACCATTCGGCGGAGAAGCCTCTCCGGAGGATCGGGGACTAGAACCTGCCGAGGTGCCGGTCGCCGACGGTGGGCCGGATGGTAGCGCGGAGGAGGTCACCATGCCGCCAACGCCCGGACCGGCCACCGAAGGTCGAGGAGTGGCCTGCGGCGAACCAGATTCCCGTTTCGAGGTTCCACATCCCACGACCAGGCAGACGAGAAGAAGAGCGACCAGTCCTCCACGTCGACTCCGTCTCCAACGCCTCACCCGAGGTTTCATCCACCACGCCCCACATCTTCCGCCGGCACGACCAGTTGACTCGACGGTAAGCCATCTCACTTGGGTG
>NZ_CDWWXB010000170.1:0-7573 GCF_977971855.1 Frankia sp. CoWAU3
GGCGATGTCCGGTGCTGGGGCCGGTCGGGGGTGGCCGTTGCTGGTCCTGGACGGCGACGGCGCCCTGATCACCAGCTTTCCGCACGTGGAGCTCCCCGGCGGCGACGGGCTGCTCCTGGCCGGGCCGGTGCTGGACGTGGACAGCAACCGCGCTGTGCAGGTAAGGGTCCGGCCGGTGGAGGACGGGCCGTTGCTGCCCGCGGCGGTGGCGGCCACGGCACAGGACGGGGTGGCCACGGTGACGGCGCACCCCCGGACCTGCCCGCCGGGGAACACCCGGCTGGCGTTTCTGCTTGGCCGGTACATCCACGGGGACCGGGTGGCGGCCGGGGTGAACGTGCCGGTGGTCACGGTCGGCTGTGCGCTACGACCCGAAGAGTTCGGGGGGCGGCATCATGCCGGTGTCGCATCGGGTCCGGCTGCCGGACGGACGGGGCCGGTGGACTGTAGCCGGCCGCGCCCCCACGCCCTGCCCGGGCACTCCGCACGGAAGAAGACTCCGATCCCCCGGCACGGACACTACGTTGACGTTGCGACTTCGGCTTTGATCTTGCGGGAAAAGGCGCGACCTCGACCGCGACCCGACTTTTACCAGCCTGCATTCTGCAGCCATACCCATTGCAGTCACCGTGCGCGACGTACCGGAAGACGTACGTGACACACTCGCGCAGTACGCTCGCCAGCAAGGCCAGTCACTGCAGGCGTTCCTGCTCGGAGTACTCACCCGACAGGCCCGGTATGCCCGAAACCAGCAGGTCCTCGCTGCGGTGGAAGACGAACTCGCGGCGGGCGGCGGCGCCGGCGCGGATGCTCCAGCCGCCGCCGACGTGCTGGCAGCAGCCCGCGCCATGCACGTCGAGGCGACATCAACGGACGAGCCAGGAGCGCACGGTTCCGGATGGTCGTAGTGGACGCTTCCGTGCTCGCCAACGCCCTCGTCTACGCCGACGCCCGACTCGCCCGCACCGCCACCCGCTACTGCACCATCCACCTCGTCGAATAGGCGCGTGTCTCACGTCGGGTATTGCTCTAAGGGCTAAGCACAGACGAGCAACCGAACCGGCGCCAGCGGCCCGCGGTACGCACCGGGACGCAGGTGCAATGGGATGGCAGTTGCCACCATGCCGCATTGATCGTTTTCGTCTATCGTCGCGGAACATGAACAGCGGCCACGAGCATGAGCTCCCCACCCAAGGGCACGGGCACGGCGGGCACCCGCACGGCGGACGGCATGACCACCACGCGAGCGGGCGGTGGACGCGGCTTCGTCACGGCCTGTCAGACCTGGCCGGAGGGCACAGCCACGACCCGGCGGACCAGATCGACGACGCGTTGGAAGCCGACACCGCCGGCCGCCGCGCCCTCCTGATCAGCCTGGCCGGTCTCGGGCTGACCGCCGCCCCGCAAGCCGCCGTCGTGGCACTGTCCGGATCGGTCGCGCTCCTCGGCGACACCCTGCACAACGTCGCCGACGCGCTCACCGCGGTCCCCCTGCTCATCGCCTTCACCGTGGCGCGCCGCCCGGCCACCGCCCGGTTCACCTACGGCTACGGCCGCGCCGAGGACCTCGCCGGCCTCGCCGTCCTCACGATGATCGCCCTGTCGAGTGCGCTCACCGCCTGGGCCGCGATCGACCGCCTCCTGCACCCCCAGCGCGTCGGCCATCTGGGAGCGGTCGCCGTGGCCGGGCTCGTCGGCTTCCTCGGCAACGAGATCGTCGCCCGCTACCGCATCAGGGTCGGCCATCAGATCGGCTCCGCCGCCCTCGTCGCCGACGGCCTACACGCCCGCACCGACAGTCTCACCGGCCTCGCGGTGCTCCTCGGCGCGGCCGGTGTCGCGGTGGGCTGGCACTGGGCCGACCCCGCCATCGGCCTGGCGATCACCCTGGCGATCCTCGGAGTCCTGCGCTCCGCCGCTCGCGTCGTCGGGGCCCGGCTCATGGACGCCGTCGACCCCGCCGTGGTCGCCGAAGCCACCAGAGCGCTCCTGCACACCGAGGGCATCGAGGCCGTCCGCGAACTGCGGCTGCGCTGGATCGGCCACACCCTGCGCGCCGAAGCCGACGTCACCGTCGATGCGAACCTGACCCTGACCGCCGCTCACGACCTCGCCCACGCCGCCGAAGCCCACCTGCTGCGCCGCATCCGCCGCCTGTCCGCCGCTACCATCCACACCAGCCCCACCCACCACCACGCCGCCACGACGGTCCCCTAAGCCGCACCGCCGATCACGCTTGGTCACGGCGCCGCCGGATCAGTGCCCCGTGCCCAACTCAGTGCCCCATGCTCAGCCCGCCGTCCACGGGGATCAGCGCACCGTTGATGTAACCGGCCTGCGGGGAGGCGAGGAAGGCGACGAGGGCTGCGACGTCCTCGGCCTCACCCATGCGGCCACCGGGGACGCCGGCGGTGAGCTGCTCCCGCTGCGCCTCGGTCAGCGCGTCGGTCATGTCGGTCCGGATCGGCCCCGGAGCGACCACGTTCGAGGTGATGTTGCGCGGAGCCAGCTCGCGGGCGAGGGAACGGGCAAAGCCGATCAGGCCGGCCTTGGACGCCGCGTAGTTGGACTGGCCGGGGCCGCCGACGGAGGCGACGACGGAGGAGATGAAGATGAGCCGACCACGACGCAGCCGCATCATCGGCCGGGAGGCACGCTTGGCCACCCGGTAGGCACCGAGCAGGTTCGTGTCCACGACCTCCTGGAACGCATCCTCGCTCATCGTCGCCAGCAGGGTGTCCCGCACGATCCCGGCGTTGGACACCACGATCTCCACCGGCCCGAGCTCGGCTTCGACCTCCGTGAACGCCTTGTCGACGCTCTCACTGTTGGCGACATCCAGACGGACACCCAGCATCCCCGCGGGGGCGGTGCCCCCGCGGCTGGCGACCGCGACCCGCTCACCCGCGGCCGTCAGGGCGGCGGCGCAGGCGGCGCCGATCCCCCGATTACCACCTGTTACCAGTGCGACACGACCCTCATTTGCGCCCATGGGTCGGATGGTAGCGGCCACCGCGTCGAATCCCGGTGTCCGCCGACGATGAGGCCTCAACCGCCGGCCGGCATCGGCTCGGCCACCCTCGCGGTCCTCCCTGGTGTCGCCCCGAACCGGTCACGCGGACCGGTCGCACGGGCGGGACGATCCGGGGGGACGATGCGCACATGCGTCTGATGATCCGAGTTCAGCCGGGCGCCGGGCGGACCGCGGTGGGCGGGCGGCGCGAGGACCCGCTGCACGGCCCGCTGCTGATCGTCCGGGTCACCGAGCCTGCCGTCGACGGCCGGGCCACCGAAGCCGCCCTGCGGGCCCTGTGCGCGGCGCTGCGGGTGCGCCGGGGAGATGTCCGGCTGGTCCGCGGCGCGACCAGCCGGGTCAAGGCCGTCGAGGTCGAGGTGGCAGCGGTCGACGAGCCCGCGCTCCGGATCCGGATCGACGAGCTCGGCCGGGACGGCTGACCGCCGGGGCGGCAGTCCCGCCGCGGCGAGTCCCGCCGCGGCGGTCCTGGCAGGGCGGTCCCGGCATCACCGGGCTGACGCACGACGGCCAACGCCACCGCGATGGAAAGCGGATGCTGAAATGGTACGGCCACCGTGGTGAAGGTGGGATACCGACGCGGACACACCATGTGACGGCGACGGGCGCCGCCGATCCGGCCGGCGGCGCAACCTCCGACCGGCACCGCACCACCGCACGTCCGGACTTTGGGAGGTCGGAGTCGTGGGACGTAGGCCGGTCATGCGCAGGCCCGATGTCAGACCGGTGGAGGCTGCGCACACGCGCTCCGACCGGGGGGAGATGATCATTACACCAGACGACGCCGCGGGGCCGGTCCCGGCCCGGTCCGTGGATCCGCCCGTGCCGGGGACCGACGGTCGGGTCGCCCACGACGACCGGGTCACCCACGACGACCGGGCCGAGGGCGGCGGTCCGCCGGGAGACGCCAGCCCCCCGACCGGACCGGCGAACGGAGACGACGTCGTGGGAACCCAGACCTCGCCGGCCGCGGCCCGGGCCATCCCCGGGCCCCCAGACCCAGCCATGCCAGACCCAGCCATGCCGGGGCCGCCCGGTGGCGTACTCGACCTCGCCGCGCTGGCCGCCGTGGAACGGCGGCTGCGGAGCGTTGCGTCCCGGATCATCGACGGGGACGAACGCGCCGGGCAGCGGCCCGCGGTCGCCGCCGAGTCGGAACGGGCGGCCGTGGCCTCGGTGTCGAGCATCGCCACGGTGCTGTGGTTCGACGCCCTGCGCGCCGAGGACCGCGTCAGTGTGACTCCACGCGCCGCCCCGCTGATCCATGCCGTTCATCACGTCCTGGCGCACGCCAGGCCGACGGCCGAGAAGACCACGGCCGCATCGCCCGTCCCCGCCGTCTACCGGCTCCCCCACGTCCGGCCGGGTGAGATCCGTCCGAACGGAGTCCGTTCCGGGCCCGATGGTCGGCCGTTGCGTGCCCTCGGCGCCGGCAACATCGGACCGAGCGGGACGGTCTGGGCGGCGTTGGCACGCCGTTATGCCGGGGAACGCTTCGACCGGACTCCCCAGGGTCGGCAGATCTGTCTGATCGACTACTCCGAGCTGCACGACCCGACCGTCTGGGAAACGATCACCGATGAGCGGGTCGCTCATCTCGGCGAGCTGTTCTGGGTGGTGACGGTGTCCGGCTCCGCGCCGGCCGGACCGGTCGGCGGCATCGGCAAGCCCGCCCGCGCGGCGCGCATGTTCGAAGCCGCCGGTTGGCAGATGCTCACCGTCCGGTACGGACGCGTCCTCGAAGCGCTCTTCCGGGCTCCCGGCGGTCACGCGCTTCGCAACCGCCTCGACCAGCTCCCGATGGGCGAGTACCGCGCGCTGCTGCAGGCCCACGGAGCCGACCTGCGCCGCCGCCTCGCCGGGCCCGGTGCGTCCGGCGCCGGCATCAGCCGCCTGCTGGACACCCTCACCGATGACGAGATCCATGCCTGCCTGCGCGATCTCGGTGGCTACGACCTTCCCCTGCTGATCGACGCCTTCGACGAAGTCGCGGCGGACCGGCCCACGGTCCTGTTCGCCTACACCAGCGACGAGCTCGCCCGGGAGGAGCGCTCCCACGACGAGCGCTCCCACGGCGAACAGGCCCACGGCGGACGGACTTACGGCGGACGGACCGCCGACCACGCGTCCGCGGCCCCGTCCGCCGGACCGGGCACGCCGCCGGCCGCCGGCGTTGGCACCCGCCCGGCCCTCCGGCCAGGAGACGACGCCGCAGCCCACCGCCTCGCCCGGCACGTCGCCGGTTACCTGGACCGGGTGCCGGTGCCGCTCGGCGCGGCACCACCCGTGCCGACCGACTCCGACCACCACTTCCCGGCGTGGATCTCCACCCAGGAGGCATTCGGCGGGATGTTGCGGGACCTACCCCGGCTCGCGCCCCAGGCAGCCACCGCGGTGCTGACCATCAGTACGCGCAACGCCGACCCCGTCCTCGCCGACTGGCTGGCCGCGGCGGACCGGACCGATGGGGAACAACCGGGCCGGCACGTGGCCGGAGGCCTGTCGGCCACGGCCTTCGGCGGGGTGCTGGCCTCGCTGGGAGTGGCCTGGAGCCGCCAGGGTCTGCCGCTGCTGCCCATCGGAGTCGCCGACGAGGTGGCGGCCGGACGAGTACTGCCCGGCTGGATGGCCGGCGCCACCGCGGACGCCCGATCGATACTCGCTGTGGCGGACACCGGTCTCGACCCGGTCGTCCGCAACCTGGCCTGGAACGGTGGCAACGTCGTCCCCGCCCCGGTGGCCGCGACCTGGGAACCGGCCTTCGCGCACGATCTCGCCTGGTGCCTGCTGGCCGGCCTCGGCGGGCTGGCCCGCCTCGACGGCACCTCCTGTGTGATCCGGCTCTCCGCCCGCCAGGTCGATCAGCGCCTCGCCGAGGTCCCCGTGGACGCGCTGGAACGGCACCGACGCCGGGCCCTGGTCCTCGCCGGGGGGTACCGGCTCCACGAGGGCGGTCCCGACGCCGCGCTCACCCTCGTCGGGGTGGGTGCGGTCATGCCGGAGGTGCTGCACGCCGCGGCGGAGCTACGCGCCGGCCTCGGCCGGGAGATCACGGCCGTGTGCGTGACCTCCCCGAACGCGATGTTCCACGCGCTGCAGGCCCGGCGCGGGTTGGCCGAGGGTTCCGACGCCCTGCTCACCGAGGTGTTCCCCGCGGACCGGCGCACCCCGATCGTGACGGTGGTCGACGGGGACCCCCGTGCCCTGAGTTTCCTCGCCGGCGTCCACGGAGATCCCATCTCCGCCCTCGGTTCGAGCGCGCCGCTGCCGGAGGCCTCCGGGCCGCCGGGAGGGACACCGGGGGACACCGACCCGGGCTCATCGGCCTCCGGCGCCGGCGGCCACGCCGGTAGCGGCAGCCTTGCCCGGCGGGACACGGCCTCGTCGCGGGACCACCGTCGCCGCCCACCGGTGGAGCTGGACACGATCGTCGGAACGGCCCTGGATCTGCTGGACGAGACGGCCGGCTGATCCGGGCCAGGGACCCCACCGCACCCGGGTCCCGGACCCCGACGGCCCGCCGTGCTCAGATCCCGACGGCGTGCACGCCGCCGTCGACGTGGACGATCTCGCCGGTGGTGGCCGGGAACCAGTCCGAGAGCAGCGCCACGCAGGCCTGGGCTGCCGGCGTGGTGTCGTGGACGCTCCAGCCGAGCGGCGCCCGGCCGTCCCAGACCTCCTCGAACTGGCTGAAGCCCGGGATGCTCTTGGCCGCCATGGTCCGCAGCGGGCCGGCCGCGACGAGGTTCACCCGCACGCCCCGGGGTCCCAGATCACGGGCGAGGTAGCGGGTGGCGGAGGCGAGGCCGGCCTTCGCCACGCCCATCCAGTCGTACGACGGCCAGGCGACGGACGCGTCGAAGTCCAGGCCGACGATCGACGCCTTCTCGGCGAACAACGGCAGGGCGGCCCGGGTGAGCGACGCCAGCGACCAGGTGGAGATCTGCAGGGCGGTGCCGACCTCGGACCAGGCCGCCTCGACGAACGGCTTCCCACCGAGCACCGATTCGGGCGCGAACCCGATCGCGTGCAGCACGCCGTCCAGGCCGTCAACATGTTCGAGCACCTGTCCGGCCAGCCCCGCGAGATGCTCTTCGTCGGTGACGTCCAGCTCGACGACGGGCGCCAGGGTGGGCAGTCTCTTGGCGATGCGGCGGGTCAGCGACAACCCCCGCCCGAATCCGCTGAGGACCACCGCCGCACCCTGCTCCTGGGCGATGCGGGCGACGCTGAATGCGATCGAGGCTTCCGTGAGAACACCGGTGACGAGAACGCGCTTACCTTCGAGAAATCCGCTCATGGGCTGCATACTCCCAAACATCGCCGTCCCGGTAGCGACACCGCTGCCGGGAAGTCGTCCCCGCCGTCAGCGGCGGATGCCGTCGCCCGCAGCCCGTCCACCGTTGCCCGCCCACCACCCGCCCGCTCGGCGCTAGCGGGAGTTTCCTAGATAAGTTGATCTTTGGAGTCCGTTGAGCTGGCCGGTGGCTGGTTCAGGACGGTCTGACCTGGATCTTTGAGTACTCGCCTGATCGACAG
>NZ_CDWWXB010000171.1:0-7533 GCF_977971855.1 Frankia sp. CoWAU3
GTCACACCACGCGACCTTCGCGCAGCCCTGGGTGGTAAACCGCGAGACCGGAAGGGAAGGGCAGCCTGATGATCATATTTGCGTTTGAAGGTCGTTGCTCGACCGAGGACCAGCAGGACCCGGAATCATCACGCGCATGGCAGGTGACCCGGGCAAAGGCGCTGATCGAACCGCACGACGGCGAGATCGTGGTCGAGTACTTCGACGCTGGGCAGTCCCGAGCGGTACCGTGGCAGCGCCGACCGCAGGCGAACGCTCTGCTCCAGGCGTTGAAAGACCCGAACCGCGGCTTCGACGCGGTCGTCATCGGAGAACCGCAACGGGCGTTCTATGGCAATCAGTTCGGCCTGGTCTTCCCGCTGTTCACCCACTACAACATTCCCCTGTGGGTGCCTGAGATCGGTGGGCCGATCGACCCGAACGAAGCCCACGAGCTGATCATGTCGGTGTTCGGTGGGATGTCGAAGGGGGAGCGTAACCGGGTCAAGGTCCGGGTGCGGGCGGCGATGGCTGCCCAGGCCAAGGTTGAAGGCCGCTTCCTCGGTGGCAGGCCGCCGTACGGCTACCAGCTGAGCGACCTGGGCCCGCACCCCAACCCGGCCAAGGCAGCCGACGGCCGGCGGCTACACGGCCTCGCGCTCGACGAGGAGACCGCACCTGTGGTGGTCCGGATCTTCGCCGAGTTCCTCCGGGGCGCCGGCCTGTTCGCGATCGCCGAAGGGCTCACCCGCGACGGCATCCCCAGCCCGTCCGCGCATGACCCCGCCCGCAACTCCCATCGCACGGGGAAGGCCTGGTCGAAGGGAGCGGTCCGCGCGATCCTGACCAACCCCCGCTACACCGGCCGGCAGGTCTGGAACCGCCAGCGCAAGGACGAGGTCCTCCTCGATGTCGAGGACGTCAGCCTCGGGCACACCACCAAACTGCGGTGGAACCCCTCGGACAAGTGGGTCTGGTCCGAGGAGCCGGTCCACCCGGTGATCGTGGAGACCGAGCTGTTCACCCCGGTGCAGCAACTCCTCGCCGGTCGGGGCAGAGGGCCCGGCGATCAGAAGGCGCCGCGTACGCGGCAGCCATACGCGCTGCGGGGGGCGTTCTACTGCGGTGTCTGTGAGCGGAAGATGCGGGGACACACAGCCCGCGGGGTCACGTACTACCGCTGCCGCTACCCGCAGGAGTACGCCCTGGCGAACACGATCGTTCACCCGACGAACGTCTACGTCCGCGAAGACGCCGTCCTACCGGCACTCGACCGGTGGATCGCCGAGGCGCTCGCGCCGCCGCAGCTGTCCGCCACCCTCGATGCCATGGTGGCCGCCCAGACCAGCTCATCCACCGACGACCTCGCCGTGCAGAGAGCCCGCCGGGCGATCGAGGAAAGCAACACCAAGCTGGCCCGCTACCGGTCCGCCCTCGACGCTGGAGCCGACCCGGCGCTCATCGCCGGGTGGATCGCACAGGTCCAAGCCGAGAAGACCACCGCCGAGCGGGAGCTGCGCGAGGCCAGGGAGATCGACAAGCGGCGGCTGACCCGCAAAGAGATCGCTACTATGGTGGAGTCGCTCGGCGACATCGCGAGCGCTCTCAGCGAAGCGGAGCCCGCCGAGAAGGCGGACCTGTACCGCCAGCTGCGCCTGCACCTGACCTACCAGCCCGCAACCAACACAGTGAGGGCCGCCATGAAGATCGACAGCACCTACCGTGGGGTAATGGAACGTGTCCGAGGGGGGACTTGAACCCCCACGCCCGTTAAAGGGCACTAGCACCTCAAGCTAGCGCGTCTGCCATTCCGCCACCCGGACAGGTGGTTCGCGGATGTCTCACCCGCGAACGACTGCGATGCTACACGCTCCAAGGGGGTGCTTGTCGCTACCCCCGACCATCAGACGATCAAGTCCCGACTTGCGAGTTCTGGCCCGCTTCGACGAGAACGAGAAGCAGTATGATCATTACTTGAGGTGCACCCCGGGGGATGTCGATCATGACTGGCCGGCCGCCGGGGCCTCTGGGCCTCGCCTACGCGACGGGCCCGCCATGCGGCTGGCCGCCCCGACCCGTCGGAGGAACTCCTCGACCAGGCTGATCAGCTCCCGGGCCACCTCGGGCGGGAGATCCGCGGACAGCACCGCCGGCAGTTGGGTTCCAGCCGCTCCAGCGAAGCTCCGGTTACTCACGCGGAGCATCGACTCGAACACCGGGAGTCCGAGACCAGATGCCTGGTGGATGTAGGGCCGCAGGAAGCTGGTCGGCCGACCGCCGTAGTACTGGACCATCATGAGAACAACACCGAGCACCCGCGGTTCGAGTCGTTTCACGGCCGGATGCATCCCGGACTGCAACCCCGCGACCCTGTTGTACTCCCAGACGAACCGGCCCAGTCTGCTCATCAGATGTTCGATGCCCAGCGTCGACAGGTTGTCCGGCCGGGCCGGGATGAGCAGGTGGTCGCAGGCGGCGATCGCGGCCCGGGTGATGACTCCGAAGTTCGGCGGGCAGTCGATGAGCACAAGGTCGTAGTCGTACGTGGAGAAGGACGCCAGCCCGGTGGCCAGCCGCTGGTAGACGTCGAAGTAGTACCTGGTGGACCGGTGGGCCCGCGCCCCGCCCAGCCTGGCGGTGAGGTCCATCTCGATGTCGCCAAGTGAGAGGTGCGACGCGAGCAGGTCCAACGTGCCGCCGCCCGCGGCGACGGCGGCGTTGACGACCGATGGTGTGGTCACGTACCCCGCGAGGGGCGGTGGGGTGGTCTCCGGCCGCCACGACTCGAACCACGCCTTGACGGTTCTCCGGTGGTCGGCGAGGTCCGTCCGCCAGGTCTCGGGTCGGTAAAAGGAGAAGGTCAGGTTCGCCTGCGGGTCCAAGTCGATCATCAGTACCCGTCTCCCCAGCCGGGCGATCGCGGCGCCGATGTTTGCGGTGAGCGTGGTCTTGCCTACCCCGCCCTTGTAGCTGGCGATCGCCACGGCCTTCACCGCATCCTCGCTCCCGGTCGCGCGCTCCGCCCGGCGGCGGAGGGACGTCGTGTCTCCTCGGCCGGACCCGCAATGCTTCCGCGTCCGGTTCACCAGCAGACTACGGCTGTTTCTGGATCGGTAACGTCGTCGGGAGTCGGATACTGGTGACTTCCGCCTTCGGGGACGGGAAGGAAGTCCCTCCTCGATCCGCCTCCGGACGCCTGAGTCTGGGATGTATGGGTCAGAAGACGATCGATGGGAACGAAGCCGCCGCGTTGGTGGCCTACCTGGCGAGCGAGGTGATCGCGATCTATCCGATCACCCCGGCGTCGGCTATGGGGGAGCTGGCCGATGCGTGGGCGGCGAAGGGCCGCCCGAACCTGTGGGGTGCGGTGCCCGAGGTCGTCCAGCTGCAGAGTGAGGGTGGTGCCGCCGGCACTGTGCACGGGGCGTTGCAGGCGGGTGCACTGTCGACGACGTTCACCGCCTCGCAGGGTCTCCTGCTGATGCTGCCCAACATGTTCAAGATCGCCGGTGAGCTCACACCGATGGTTCTCCACGTCGCGGCCCGGACCGTGGCCACGCACGCACTGTCGATCTTTGGTGATCACAGTGATGTGATGGCGGCGAGGTCGACCGGTTTCGCCATGCTGTGTTCGGCGTCGCCGCAGGAGGCGCATGACCTGGCCGCGGTGGCGCATGCGGCAACGCTCGAGTCGCGGGTGCCGTTCCTGCACTTCTTCGACGGTTTCCGCACGTCGCACGAGCTGAACGAGGTGGCGTTGCTCGACGACGGCACGCTGGGTGGTCTGCTGGCCGCCGGGCATATCGATGCCCATCGCCGCCGGGCGTTGTCCCCCGACCGTCCGGTGATCCGGGGCACCACCCAGGATCCCGACACGTTCTTCCAGGCCCGGGAGGCGTCGAACACGTTCTACGCCGCGGTTCCCGGGATTGTGCAGGGGGTGATGGACCGGCTGGCCGCGGCGACGGGCCGGGCCTACCGCCTGTTTGAGTATCAGGGTCATCCCGAGGCCGAGCGGGTTGTGGTCGTCATGGGGTCGGGTCGGTCGGCGGTGCGGGAGGCGGTCACCCGGCTGGTCGAGCGAGGCGAGCGGGTCGGGTTCGTCCAGGTTCGTTTGTTCCGTCCCTTCGACGGCCGGGCGTTGCTCGCGTGCCTGCCCCTGACGGTGCGGTCGGTCGCGGTCCTGGACCGGACGAAGGAGCCGGGCGCGTCGGGTGAGCCGTTGCGGCTGGATGTCGTCGCCGCGTTCGCGGAACGGCCCGAGCGGATGCCGCGGGTGATCGGTGTCCGTTACGGGTTGGCGTCGAAGGAGTTCACCCCGGCGATGGCGGCGGCGGTGTTCGACGAGCTGGCCGGCGCGGCGCCGCGCCGGGAGGTGACGGTGGGTATCCGCGACGACGTCACGGACCTGTCGCTCGAGGTGGACGACGACCGTGTCCCGGAGCCGGATGACGTGCTGCGGGCGGTGTTCTACGGGCTCGGTAGCGACGGCACGGTGGGTGCCACGCGGGCAACGGCCGGTATCGTCGCAGCTCGCACGCCGCTGCACGCGCAGGCGTACTTCGTGTTCGACTCCAAGAAGTCGGGGTCGATGACGGTCTCGCATCTGCGGCTGTCGCCACGACCGGTCGACTCCCCGTGGCTTATCCAGAACGCCCAGTACGTGGGCTGTCATCAGTCCTCGCTGCTGGAACGGGTGGACGTGCTCGCCGTGGCCGCGCCGGGTGCCACCGTGCTGCTCAACAGCCCGCATGCGCCGGAGAAGGTGTGGGAGCATCTGCCGGCCGACGCGCAGCGGCACCTGCTCGACCGGGATGCGCGCCTGTTCGTCGTCGACGCCGACCGGGTGGCGAAGCAGGCCGGCATGCCCGGGATCGTAAGCCCGGTGCTGCAGACCTGTTTCCTGGCGCTGTCCGGTCTGCTGGACCGCGACGAGGCGATCGCGGCGGTCAAGGACGGCGTCCGCGCCGCCCGCGGCAAACGCGGTGACGCCGTGCTGCAGCGTAACTTCGCCGCCATCGATGCCGCGCTCGACGCCCTGCACGAGATCGACCTGCAGGCTCGTGTGGTCACGGGGCAGGCGCGCCGGCAGCTGCTCGGCGAGGCGCCCGCGTTCGTCCGGCAGGTGACGGCGCGGATCATGGCAGGGGAGGGGAACCTGCTTCCCGTCAGCGCACTACCGGCTGACGGCACCTTCCCCGTCGGGACGGCCCGGTACGAGAAACGCGGCCTGACCCGCGAGCTTCCGGTGTGGGATGCGGACCTGTGCATCGACTGCGGCAAGTGCGCGATTTCCTGCCCGCACGCCGCCATCCGGATGACGTTGTTCGACCCGGCGCGGCTCGCCGACGCGCCGGCGTCGTTCCGGCACAAAAAGCCGAAGGACCGCACCCTCGCGGCGTTCCGGCTCGCGGTGCAGGTGGCACCGGACGACTGCACCGGCTGCGGCATCTGCGTCGAGGCCTGCCCGGCGAAGAGCCGGGAGATCGAGGGCCATCGCGCCCTGGACATGGTCGACGCCGCACCCCGCTTCGAGGAGGAACGTGCCGGATGGGCGTTCCGCGAAACGCTGCCGGCGGTCCCACCGGCGCTCGCCCCACCGGACACGGTCCGCGGCTCGCAGCTACGGGAGCCGCTGTTCGAGTTCTCCGGCGCCTGCGCCGGCTGCGGGGAGTCGCCCTACCTCAAACTGCTCACGCAGCTGTTCGGTGACCGCATCATCGTCGCCAACGCCACGGGATGCTCGTCCATCTACGGCGGCAACCTGCCGACCACACCCTGGTCGGCGGGGACCGACGGCCGCGGCCCGGCCTGGGCGAACTCGCTGTTCGAGGACAACGCCGAGTTCGGGCTCGGGATACGCCTCGCGCTCGACAGCCGGGCCCGCGAGGCCCGCCGACTGCTGCGCGCACAGACCGCGACGGTCGGCGGCACGCTCGTCGAGGCGCTGCTCACCGCCGACCAGTCGACCGAGGCCGGCATCCTCGACCAACGCCAGCGGGTGGCCGAACTACGCCGGCGGCTGGCCACCGTCGACCACGACACCACCCTCGACGCTGTCCTCGACGACCTCGTCGACAAAAGCGTGTGGATCATCGGTGGGGACGGGTGGGCGTACGACATCGGCTTCGGCGGCCTCGACCACGTGCTCGCGTCGGGACGCGATGTCAACGTGCTCGTCCTCGATACCGAGGTGTACTCCAACACCGGTGGGCAGGCGTCGAAGTCGACGCCGCGCGCCGCGGTCGCGAAGTTCGCCGGCGGCGGCAAACGGACCCGCAAGAAAGACCTCGGGCTGCTCGCCGCCGCCTACGGCGACGTGTACGTCGCGCAGGTCGCCCTCGGCGCCAACGACCAGCACACGGTGAAAGCCTTCAACGAGGCGGCCAGCTGGCACGGCCCGTCCCTCATTGTCGCCTACAGCCACTGCATCGCCCACGGCATCACCATGACCGACGGCCTGGCCCACCAGAAAGCCGCGGTGAAATCGGGATACTGGCCGCTCTACCGGGTCGACCCCCGCGCGGAAAGGCCGTTCTCCCTCGACTCGCGGGCACCGTCCATCCCCTTCAGCGAGTTCGCCGCCACCGAATCCCGGTTCACCCTCCTCAACACCGTCAACCCCGACGAAGCCGACGAGCTCGCGGCACTCGCCCAACGCGACATCCTCGGGCGCTGGCAGACCTACGAACACGAAGCCGCCCACCCCCGCAACACCACCACGTAAGACTGAAGCGGCGCCGTACCCACCAAAGCGGCGCCGTACCCACAGACCGGCGAAATGTTCGATCTTGAGGGCGGGCCCATGAGCACGGTGAATACGCCGTCCGGCGCGGCTTGAGAGTCGCGCAATAGCGGCTTGCAGGAATTTGACAGTAATGTCGAGATGTTCCGGGCATGTTTTGGAATTGTGTCACCTATAGGTAATTTCTCGTTCAAGGAGGATTTGCGGTGACGGAAACGACAGGAAAGCCAGGGAAGACGGAGAAGGCGGGAAAAGTCGGCCCGGAGTTCGGTCCGTTGGCGGCCCTGGCCGGTGAGTGGGAGGGCGACCAGGGGGTGGACGTTGCCTTCGGCAACGCCGAAGGCACGATTATCGAGACCCCGTACCGCGAGAGGGTCACCTTCAAGCCCTTCGGTCCCGTGGACAACGGCCCGCAGTGTCTCTACGGCCTCGACTACCACATGGCCGCGTGGCGGGCTGGCGAGGAGAAGGCGTTCCACACTGAGATCGGCTACTGGCTGTGGGACGCCGATCTCGGCCACGTCATGCGGTGCTTCATGGTGCCCCGCGGTGCGGTCCTGATCGCCGGTGGTGCCGTGGCGCCGGACGCGACCGACTTCACCCTGCGGGCGCAGGCCGGCTCCCCCACGTACGGCATCCTGTCCAACCCCTACCTGGCGCGCGCGGCGAACAGTATCCGCTACGAGGTGAGCATCACCGTCACCGGCAACGGGAGCTTCGCCTACATCTCCACGACCACCATCGATCACGAGCGGGTGTCCGACCCGGTCGCCCATACGGACCGCAACGTGCTGCGGCGCCTGTCCGAC
>NZ_CDWWXB010000172.1:0-1202 GCF_977971855.1 Frankia sp. CoWAU3
GGGCCACGCGGCATGCACCCGGCTCTTCCAGGCGGCCAGGTCCCGGGCTCCGGCGAAGCCGTTGGCGGCGGCGGCCCGGGCCGAGACACCGGCCGGCACGTAGTAGCGCTCGACGTACTCCTGGACCATGCGGCTGGCCAGGACCTGGGGACCGAGGGCCGACAGGGTGTGCTTGACCATCGCGGCCCAGCGCCGCGGGATGCCGTCGCCGGGCTCCGAGTCGTAGAAGCGGGGGGCGACGGTGTTCTCCAACAGGTCGTACAGGGCGGCGGACTCGATGTCGTCGCGCCGGTCGGGGTCCTCGACCCCGTCCGCGGTCGGGATCGCCCAGCCGTTCTGGCCGTCGAACATCTCGTCCCACCAGCCGTCCCGGATGGACAGGTTCAGGCAGCCGTTCAGCGCGGCCTTCATCCCCGACGTGCCGCACGCCTCCAGCGGACGCAGCGGGTTGTTCAGCCAAACGTCCGATCCGGAGTACAGGAAGCGCGCCATCCCGATGTCGTAGTCGGGGAGGAAGACGATGCGCGACCGCACGGCCGGGTCGTCGGAGAACTGGACGATCTGCTGGACGAGTTGCTTGCCGCCGTCGTCGGCGGGGTGCGCCTTGCCGGCGATGACCATCTGGATCGGCCGCTGCGGGTGCAGCAGCAGCCGGCGCAGCCGGTCACGATCCCGCAGCATGAGGGTCAGCCGCTTGTAGGACGGCACGCGCCGGGCGAAACCGATCGTGAGGATGTCCGGGTCGAAAACCGACTTCACCCACTCCAGCTCACCGGGTGCCGCGCCGCGCTCGAGCCAGGAGGCCCGCAGCCGGCGGCGGACCTCGGTGACGAGGCGCTCCCGCAGTTGCCGCCGGGCGGCCCACACGACCTCGTCGGGCAACGTGGAGATCTTCTCGAATCCGGCCGCGTCGTCGGAAAGCAGGCCCGGGTCGGGCTCGCGGTCAGCAAGCTCGATGATGGGCCGGGACACCCAGGTCGGGGCGTGCACCCCGTTGGTCACCGAGCCGATCGGGACCTCGGCGGTGTCGAAGCCGGGCCACAGCCCCGCGAACATTTCCCGGCTGACGATGCCGTGCAGCTTGCTGACGCCGTTCGAACGCTGTGCGAGCCGTAGGCCCATGTGGGCCATGTTGAAGACGTTGGGGTCGGCCTCCACCCCGAGCTGCAGGATCCGCTCGACCGGCACGCCGGGCCAGCCGT
>NZ_CDWWXB010000172.1:1536-6989 GCF_977971855.1 Frankia sp. CoWAU3
GGGGTGTGGGTGGTGAACAGTGTGCCGGCGCGGGCGGCCTGGAGCGCCTCGTCGAAGCTGAGCCCGTTCTCGACGAGTTCCCGGATCCGCTCCAGGCCGAGGAAGCCCGCGTGCCCCTCATTGGTGTGGTACACCTCGGGCTCCGGAGTCCCGGTCACCGCGGCGTAGGCGCGCAGCGCGCGGACACCCCCGATGCCCAGCAGCATCTCCTGGAGCAGCCGGTGGTCGGTTCCGCCGCCGTAGAGCCGGTCGGTCACCCCCCGCTCGGCCGGCTGGTTGTCCTCGACGTCCGAGTCGAGCAGCAGCAGCGGGACCCGTCCGACCTGCGCCTTCCAGATCTGCGCGTGCAGCGTGCGACCCTCGGGCAGACCGACGGCCACCTTCACCGGCATCCCCGCCGTATCGGTCAGCTGGGTCAGGGGGAGCCCGTGCGGATCGATGCCCGGGTACCGTTCCTGCTGCCAGCCGTCCCGGGACAGGGACTGCACGAAGTACCCGGCCCGGTAGAGCAGGCCGACGCCGATGATCGGCACGCCGAGGTCGCTCGCGGTCTTGAGATGGTCGCCGGCGAGGATGCCGAGGCCGCCGGAGTACTGCGGCAGCACCTCGGTGATACCGAACTCCGGGGAGAAGTAGGCGATCGCCGACGGGGCGCTCTCGGCCTTCCGCTGCTGATACCACAGATCGGCCGTCAGGTACTCCTGGAGGTCGTCTGCGACGTCGGTGAGTCGGCGCACGAACCGACGGTCGGCGGCCAGCGCGAGCAGCCGGTTATGGTCCACCTCGCCGAGCAGGCGGACCGGGTCTCCCTTCGTCGCCCGCCAGAGCTCCGGATCAACAGACTCGAACAGGTCCAGCGTCTCGGGATGCCAGGACCAGCGAAGATTCAGGACTAGTTCCCCCAGTGGAGCAAGCTGCCCGGGGAGCTGTGCACGGACGGTGAACCGTCGGAGGGCTCTCACGAAGACGTGAGCCTAGACAGTGCCGGCGACGTCGACACACCCGGGTGCGGCCAGCTGGTCCCGGCCGGGAAACAACTGTCATGTCGACCCGATGACAGCCAGAATTGTCCGGAATCGGGGACCGGAGCCGCCCTTACTCGTTGTCTCGGGCGGTGCCCACCTTGGCCGTGAGCGCGGCCATCACCGCGGGGTCGCGCAAGGTCGTGACGTCGCCGAGTTCCCGGCCTTCGGCAATGTCACGCAGCAACCGGCGCATGATCTTGCCGGACCGGGTCTTCGGCAGGTCGTCGGCCCAGATGATCCGCCGTGGCCGGGCGAGCTTGCCGATCCGCCTGGCCACGTGCTCGCGCAGCTCGGCCTCGGTGGCCTCGTCGCCCGAGCGGTCACCGGCGAGCGTCACGAACGCAACGATCGCCTGGCCGGTCTGCTCGTCGTACTGTGCGACCACCGCCGCCTCGGCGACGGCCTCATGGGCGACGATCGCCGACTCCACCTCCGCGGTGGACAGCCGGTGCCCGGACACGTTGATGACGTCGTCGATCCGCCCGATGATCCAGAAGTAGCCGTCGGCGTCGAGGCGTGCGGCGTCGCCGACGACGTAGGTTGACGGGCCGAAGCGGGAGAAGTACGTCTTGACGAATCGCTCGTCGTCCTTGTAGAGGGTGCGCAGCATGGACGGCCACGGCTTGGTGATCACCAGGATGCCGGTGCCCTCAGTGACCGGCTCGCCGTCCTCCGAGAGCAGCGCCGGGCTGATACCGGGCAGCGGCAGGGTCGCCGAACCCGGTTTGGTCGACGTGACGCCGGCCAGCGGCGAGATAAGCGCGGAGCCGGTCTCGGTCTGCCACCACGTGTCGACGATCGGGCAGCGACCACCGCCGATGACCACGTGGTACCACAACCACGCCTTCGGGTTGATCGGTTCCCCGACCGTGCCGAGCACCCGCAGCGAGGACAGGTCGTGCCGACCGGGATACCGCGCGCCCCACTTGATGCACGTACGGATCGCTGTCGGCGCCGTGTAGAACACGGTGACCTTGTACTCCTCGATGAGCCGCCACCAGATGTTGTAGTCGGGGTAGTCCGGCGCCCCCTCGTACATCACGCTGGTCACGCCGTTCGATAGCGGGCCGTAGACGATGTAGGAGTGCCCGGTGATCCAGCCGACGTCCGCGGAACACCAGTAGACGTCGGTGTCCGGGTCGATGTCGAAGACCGCCCGGTGAGTGTAGGTGGCGCCGAGCAGGTAACCCGCGGTCGTGTGCAGGATCCCCTTCGGCTTCGCGGTCGACCCGGAGCTGTAGAGGATGAACAGGGGATGCTCCGCGGACAGCGGTTCCGGCGGGCAGTCGGGCGCCGCCGCGGCCAGCAGTTCGTGGTACCAGACGTCCCGGCCCGCGGTCATCGGCGCCCCGGTACCGCCCGGCCCGGGCACGACCACAATGTGCCCCAGCGCCGGGAGGTCACCGAGCTCCGCGTCGACGGCGGCCTTCACCGGCGCCGTCCGTCCCTTGCGCCGCGCGCCGTCCACGGTGATCAGCACCTTGGCGTCGGAGACCTCCATCCGCTCCCGGACCGCGGACGGCGCGAAACCGCCGAAGACCACGTTGTGGACCGCGCCGATCCGGGCGCAGGCCAGCATCGCGACGGCCACCTCGGGAATCATCGGCAGGAAGATCCCGACCACGTCGCCGGCGCGCACGCCGAGCGAACGCAGCCCGTTCGCCAGCCGCTGGGTGTCGGCGAGCAGGTCCGCATAGGTGACGGTGCGCCGCTCCCCCTCCTCCCCGTGCCAGTGGAAGGCCACCCGCTCGCCGCGCCCGGCTGCCACGTGCCGGTCCAGGCAGTTCTCCGACAGGTTCAGCATCCCGTCCGCGAACCAGGTGTAGAAGGGCGGGTTCGAGTCGTCGAGTACCTGCGTGAACGGCGTGTGCCAGGTCAGCAGCTCCTCGGCCTTGCGAGCCCAGAACGCGTTCGGGTCTGCCTCGGCGGCGGCCCGGTCGGCGTCCATCGGCAGGCGCCGGGTGAAGGCCGCCGACGGGTCGAAACGCTCCACGGACAGCAGGCTCTCCAGGGTCGCCTCGAGATCGGCGACGTTCTCGAGACCGGTCGAGACGCTGACACCTGTGTCGGTCACGGCTCCTCCTGGGTCGGCTCGGGACGAACAGCACGGTCACACGCTGCCCCCCGGTCTACCACGAAGGCCCGTCAACTCTCAGGAGTTGCGCGGCAGGTTCCGGCGGTCGGCAGGTTCCGGGCGTGAGAGGGGACCGGCCGGCGGTCGACCGTTGGCGATGTCCGCTATTTCCTGCTATGGGCTAGTGCGCCGGGTGGAACCGAGCGATCCCCGAACCCGATCTGGAGATGATTGATGAAGATCAGTGGGTGTCGGCCTATCGTGGCGACCGACATCTACAGCGACATCGAAACCATCCCCAAAGCCGGCACCGTCGACGATCTCGGCGGGTCGGACGGGGTGGGGAACGCCGGGGCGCCGGACGCCTCGCCGGTCATCGAGGGCCTGAAGCGGGAGGAACGCGGATGAGTGTGGTGCGGCTCGAGGTTGACGGCGGGATCGGCACCATCCGGTTAGACCGGCCGCCGATGAACGCGCTGGACTCCACGGTCGCCGCGGAACTGCGGACCGCCGCGGTCGAGGCGACCCGGCGGTCGGACGTCCGCGCGGTGGTGCTCTATGGCGGGGAAAAGGTGTTCGCCGCCGGGGCCGACATCCGGCAGATGGCGCCGATGGGTTACGCCGAGGTATCCACCTGGGTGGGCGATCTGAACTCCACCTTCGAGGTCGTGGCCCGGATCCCGAAGCCCGTGGTCGCCGCGGTGACGGGCTATGCCCTGGGCGGCGGGTTGGAGCTTGCCCTGTGCGCGGACGTGCGGGTCTTGGCCGAGGACGCCCGGGTCGGCCAGCCCGAGATCCTGCTCGGAGTGATCCCCGGCGCGGGGGGCACCCAGCGGCTGCCGCGCCTGATCGGCCCGTCCCGCGCCAAGGACCTCATCTTCAGCGGCAGGCAGGTCCGGGCAGCCGAGGCAGCGGAGATCGGTCTGGCCGACGCCGTCGTTCCCGCGGGTGAGGTGTACGTGCAGGCGAAGCGGATCGCGGGCCGGTACACGAACGGCCCGGCGATGGCGCTCGCGGCGGCGAAGCAGGCGGTTGACGACGGCGCGGAGATCGCGCTGGCCGAGGCGCTACGTCTGGAGGCGGCGCTGTTCGCCGGGCTGTTCGCCACCGAGGACCGGCGGATCGGAATGGAGTCCTTCCTCGAGAACGGGCCCGGCAAGGCCGACTTCATCGGCCGCTGACGGAGACCCCGTGCGGTGTCTGTGGTAGGGGTCCCCGGATTGCGCCGAAGGCGCCATCCGGGGGTTACCGCATGGCCAGGTCGGCGATGACCGGCCGGTGGTCACTGCCGAAGTCGCCGCCGACCTCGAAACCCGTCACCGCGAACGCGGGTGAGGCCAGCACGTGGTCGATGCGCAGCACGGGCGGCAGGATCAGGCTCTTGGAGTTCCAGGTCGGTTGCCATCCGCCGCCGCCGACGTCGTGCGCGTCGCGTACCCCCGAGTTCACCAGCCGACGGAACGGCCGGTGGTCCCGGGTGGCATTGAAGTCGCCGGCCATGACGACCGGCAGCGTGGCGTGTTCGAGCTGCGCGCGCAGCGTGTCGAGCTGGGTCCGCCAGCGGTCGGTGTAGGCGCTGGTCGTCGGTGAGATCGTGTGCACCGCGTACACGACGAAGCGTCGACGCTCATCCACCTCCACGGTGGCCCGCAATGACATTGCTCCGCCGACGACCGGGGCCGCGGCGTCGTGCAGCGGGAAGCGGGAGAACACGGCGGCGCCGAACGCACCCGGCTCCGGGTGCACCTCGCGGTACCGGTAGCTCGCCAGCGCTCCGGACGAGGTGACCCGCGCCAGGGTGAGCGGGGAGAGCTCCACGAGGACGAGCACGTCCGGGTTCGCGGCGCGGATCTGCGCGCCCAGCCGGTCGGCGTGGTCGTTGTAGTAGAGCAGGTTCGCCGACATCACCCGCAGGCGCGCGGCACCCTGCGGGGCCTCCTCGGCGCCGCCGGGGAAAACCTCGGGCAGGGTCCAGAACAGATGGATGGCGATCAGGGCCATGGAGATGATCATCAGCAGGTTGCGACGGAGCGCGAAGGCCACCGCCACGGTGGCGTAGGCCGGGAGGTAGAGCAGTTCGGTCCCGGCATTGATCGCGGAGTAGGGCCAGCCCACCGCATCGTCGAGATGGGCCAACCGGCCGAGGGCGATCCCCCCGAGTCCGGCCACCGCGACCCACGCGACGATCACGACCAGGGGGCGGACCGGGAAGGTCGGGTGCGGCCGGGGCTCCGGGGCGGCGACCGGGATGTCCCTGTGCCGGTAGGTGGGGTCGGTGCCCGGCACGGCGGAACCGGACTCCTGCGCGGAACTCACTTCACCAGAGTGCCCGGCTGGCAGGGCCGTCCGGGAGG
>NZ_CDWWXB010000172.1:7120-7960 GCF_977971855.1 Frankia sp. CoWAU3
CTCCCGGACGGCCCGTTCGGTGGTGAGACGTCGGTAACGGTGGGGCCGATGGCCGTAGCTTGCCGGCGCCGGGAGCCGTCGGCGCCTGTGCGGCGGCTATCGGTGACTGGTCAGGTGGCGGCTGTGGCGCCGACCAGCGGGCGCGCCCGTTCGTGCCATTCGCGGACCGTCACCGTCGGGTGCGTGTCGAGCTCACGGTCCAGCTCCCGCAGTTTCTCGGTGACCCGGGAGGACGACAGCTGCCCGGCGACGGCGACGGCCCGGTAGCCCGCCTCCAGGGCGGCCTCCAGGTCCGGAGTCGGTCGGCGCAGGTAGGCCAAGGCGAGGTCGGCCTCGGCGTAGCTGCGGGTTCGGGCGCGCGCCGCGCCCTGCAGGCTCCGGGCCTCGAGCAGTTTCGTCTCGGCCGGTCGGGCGCGGCCCAGCAGTAACAGGCAGTGACCATGGCACTCGGCGACGTCGCCGGCGTTGTAGTGGCCGGCCCAGGACGGTCCGTCGTCCCCGTCGCTGCGCGCGATCGCCCGGTCCATCTTGTCCAGGGCCTCCATGCAACCGGCCTCGTCACGGTTGCGTGCCAGCGCCCAGGCATGCTTGTCGTGCAGCATGGCCTGCACGGCATACGAGGAGTGCCGCACCGCGCGGCCGAGGGCCGCCCGGGCCAGGGCGAGGCTCTGCCGGGGATGGCCCAGCCGGGCGGCCTGGTCGCTCATCGCGGACAGCACCCGGCCGGCGAGCATGACGTCGTCGGCGTGTTCGGCGAGGCTGAGGGCCTGGATGTAGTAGCGCTGCGCGAGGGCCTGCCGGTTGCTGTCCTGGGCGAGCCACCCGCTGAGGTGAGGATTT
>NZ_CDWWXB010000173.1:0-7491 GCF_977971855.1 Frankia sp. CoWAU3
TGACGCAGGATCGCCCCGTCGTCACGCCGGCTCACCTCGTATCCCAATGCGGCGGACCAGAAGCGCACCATCACGTCAACGTTCAAACAGTCGACCGCGACCCGCGCCACTCGAATGCCGTTCGTCTCGAACCATGCCACCTGGGCATGATTCCGCATTCGATGCACGCAGGCCTGCCGAGTGGGCCGCACGCTTGAGCGCACGCCCCGACAGAAGCACCAGACTGCCCCGACGGGACCATGAAAGGGACAACCGCGGAGAATTTCGTGGCCAATACCGGCCCGTGGCACACCCGGCGCCCTACGGAGCAGGTAGCGTCAGTCGTTTTCCATCGGCCCGTGACCCGGAACCTCCGTGACCCGGAACCTCCGTGACGACGTGCGGCGAGGCGGACCTGCTTTCGCCTCCGAGTCCGCGGACGATCCCGGGCGCAAAACTGTCGGGGGTGGGACCTACCGTGACGCCGTGCGCCCAGATCCCGCCCCGGACCGTCCCCGGCCGCCCCGGCAGGGCCGGCAGGGCCGGCAGGGCCGGCAGGGCCGGCAGGGCCGGCAGGATGATCTCGGTCGTCCGTTGGCGGACGTGACCTTCGTCGTGTTCGACCTGGAGACGACGGGCACCTCCCCGGGACGCGACGAGATCACCGAGATCGGCGCGGTCCGGGTCCGCGGCGGCCGGATCCTCGCCGAGATGGCCACCCTGGTCCGGCCGGGCGTCGGCATCCCTCCGATGGTCTCGGTGCTCACCGGCATCACCGACGTGATGGTGGCGACGGCGCCGCCGGTCACGCAGGTGCTGCCTACCTTCCTGGAGTTCGCCCGCGGCGCCGTTCTCGTCGCCTATAATGCCCCGTTCGACCTCGGCTTCCTGCGCGCCGCCGTCGAGCTCTGCGGCTATCCGGTGCCCGCCTGGGAGTATCTGGACACGTTGCGTATCGCCCGGCGGGTGGTCACGAGAGACGAGAGCCCCGACTGCCGGCTCACGTCGCTGGCCTCGCTGTTCCGCAGCCCGGTCGAGCCCCGCCACCGGGCGCTGGCGGACGCCCGGGCCACCGTCGACGTGCTGCACGGGCTGTTCGAACGGCTCGGTAACGCGGGCGTGACCACCCTGGAGGACCTGCACGACTACAGCTCCCGGGTGTCGCCGGCCCAGCGACGCAAACGGCATCTGGCCGACGGCCTGCCGACGGGCCCGGGTGTCTACATCTTCCGGGACGCCGACGAACGAGCCCTGTATGTCGGCAGCTCGCGTTCGGTGCGCTCCCGGGTCCGTACCTACTTCACCGCCAGCGAACCCCGGACGCGGATGGCGGAGATGGTGGCGCTGGCCGAGCGGGTCGACGCGATCGGATGCGCGCACGCCCTGGAGGCCGAGGTCCGGGAACTGCGGCTGATCGCCGAGTACAAGCCGCCGTACAACCGCCGATCCCGCTTCCCGGAGCGCTCCGTTTATCTCAAGCTCACCGACGAGCCATTCCCACGGCTTTCACGGGTGCGCGCCGCCCGTGACGACGCGACCTATCTCGGGCCGTTCGGCAGCGTCCGCGCCGCCGACGCCGCCGCCGAGGCGCTGCTGGCCGCGGTGCCGCTGCGCCAGTGCTCCGGGCGCCTGTCCCCGCGCGTGCGCCGGCCCGCCTGTACCCTCGCCGACCTCGGCAGATGCGGAGCGCCGTGCGACGGCCGGGAGGACGTGGCGAGCTACGGCCGGCACGTCGCCGCCGCCCGGGCCGCCATCACCGGCGATCCGGGCCTGGTCATCGCCGCCTCGACGCGGCGGATCGACCGGCTGGCCGCCGAGCGGCGCTACGAGGAGGCCGCCGTCCAGCGGGACCGGATGATCGCGTTCGTCCGCGCAGCCGCACGTGCCCAGCGGCTGTCGGCCCTCACCGGGGTCGCCGAGCTCGTCGCCGCGACCCCGACCACCGAGGCCGGCTGGGATCTGGCCGTAGTGCGTCACGGTCGGCTGGTGTCGGCGGCGAGCGTGCCGCCTGGTGTCGATCCGCGGCCCTGGGTCGACGCCGCGGTCGCCAGCGCCGAGACGGTGCGGCCGCGGCCCGGTCCGGCCCCGTGCGCCTCCGTCGAGGAGACCGAACGCATCGCCCGTTGGCTCGGTGGGCCGGGGGTGCGGCTCGTGCGGCTGGAGGGCGAGTGGAGCTGGCCGGCCGCGGGCGCCATCCGCGCCGCAGCCGGATTCGGTGCGGCCCCCGGCCGGTCGGTACGTGCGTATGACGGTGACGGATGGTTCCCGTCGGCCTGACGTGACGTGCTCCGTCAGGCCGGACGGCTACTGCCGGCCGCCGCCGGGTGGCTGCTTCTCCTCGACGAAGAACCCGGTCACGGCCTTGCCTGCGCGGCGCGCAAGCCCCTTGCCGTGACCGTCGCCATGCCCGTTGGCCGCCGGCAGCTCGAACCGGTCCGTCGGGACGAGCGGATGGTCGGGGACGGGAGTCGGCTTCGGGCGGTGGTCCTCCACGAACTCCCCGCTGGGAAGCTGGCGGATGATCCCGGTCTCGATGCCGTGATGCTCGATCTCGGCGTCCTTCTGGTTGAGCGCAATGCAGATCTTCTTCGTCACCGCATAGGCGATCGGTGGCACGACAATGAGCCCGATGCGGCCGGCCCAGGTCATCGCGTTCAGCGAGATGCTGAAGGTCTTGGCGATGATGTCGTTACCGCCGGAGATCATCAGCACCAGGTAGAAGCTGATCGCCATCGCGCCGATCGCGGTCCTGGTCGGCGCCTCCCGTGGCCGTTGCAGCAGGTTGTGCGGCTTCGCGTCCCCGGTGAACCTGGCTTCCAGCGCGGGATAGAGCGCCGCCAGCGTGAACAGGATGCCCGGCAGGACGGCAGTCGGCCAGAACACCGCGGGGATGGTGTGCCCGAGCCCGCGGAACTCCCAGGGCGGCATGAGCCGGGTCGAGCCGTCGAGGAAGCCGATGTACCAGTCCGGTTGGGAGGCCGAGCTGACCTTCGACGGGTCGTACGGGCCGAACATCCAGATCGGGTTGATCTGGGCGAGACCGCCGAGCAGCGCGAGCATCGCGAAGACCAGCATGAAAAACCCGCCGGACTTCACCGCGAACACGGGGAAGACCCGGTGGCCGACGACGTTGTCCTCGGTCTTGCCCGGCCCGGGGAAGTCCGTGTGCTTCTGGTGCCACAGGATGCCCATATGCGCGCCGATCAGGGCGAGCAGGACACCCGGCACCAGCAGAATGTGCGTCACGTAGAGCCTGGGCAGGAAGTTGACGCCCGGGAACTCCCCGTTGAACACGAGGAACGACGCCCACGTCCCGATGATCGGGATGGACTGGGCGATCGAGGCCGCGATCCGCAGACCGGTGCCGGAGAGCAGGTCGTCCGGGAGCGAGTAGCCGGCGAAGCCCTCGAGCATTGACAGGGCGACCAGACCGATGCCGATCAGCCAGTTGGTCTCACGGGGCTTGCGGAACGCGCCGGTGAAGAACACCCGGAACATGTGCACGATCATCGACGCGACAAAGACCAGCGCGGCCCAGTGGTGGATCTGGCGGAACACCAGACCGGCCCGGGTGTCGAAGCTGATGTCCAGCGTCGAGGCGTAGGCCCGGCTCATCTCCACGCCCTTGAGCGGGACGTAGGAACCGTTGTAGATGACCTCGGTGTTCGACGGGTCGAAGAACAGAGTCAGGTAGATGCCCGTCAGCAGCAGCACGACGAAGCTGTAGAGGGCGATCTCCCCGATCATGAACGACCAGTGGTCGGGGAAGACCTTGTTCAGGTTGCGCCGCAGGAAGGCCTGGTTGCCGAACCGTTCGTCGAGCTCACGGTTGGCCTTCCGGATCGGGCCCGGCCGCTTGACGAACTCGGGGGCGGATGCGGTGGTCATGAGCGCTCCCAGAAGGCGGCACCGACGGGCTCGTGGTAGTCACCGTCACGGGCGTAGAGGAACCCGTCCTTGTCCGCGGCGATGGCAAGCTGTGGCAGGGACCGGCTGGCCGGCCCGAAAATCGCCCGACAGCCGTCCCGCACGTCGAAGACGGACTGGTGGCAGGGGCAGAGCAGATGATGGGTCTGCTGTTCGTACAGGCTGACCGGGCAGCCGGCGTGGGTGCAGATCTTGGAGTAGGCGACGTGGCCGTCGACGCCCCAGTCCTCCCGGCCCTTGCGGGGGCGGTCGACCCCCGGTGGCAGCCGGATGAGCAGCGTCGTGCTGTCGGCCTTGGTCTGGACATCGGTCTTCGGCTGGTACGCAACGGTGCCGTCGGACTCGGTCACCGGAACGGCCGGGAACACCGTCTCGATGCCGCCGATGGCGACGTCGCCGAGCTTGACGTAACGGCCGTCCTCCGTGACGAGGCGGGCACCCTTCACCCAGCTCGTGTGGTCGAGCTTCTTGCCCGGCTTGGTGTTCGTCAGGTTCAGCAGCGGCACCACGATCAGCCCGCCGAGCACGGTGCCCGCCCCGAGCAGGGTGCGGCGCAGCAACGGGTAGCGCGCGAGGCCGGTGTCGGCGAACCCGGCCGCGATCTCCTCCTCGGTGACGGCGATCTCCTCCTTGGAGGAGGCGAACGCGTGGCGCTCCTGCACGGCCTGCTCGTGCGGCATCAGCCGCTTGGCCCACAGAATCAGGCCGATGCCGAGCCCACCGACGGCAAGGCCCAGCGCGGCCCCGAGGGAGGGGGTGTAGTACGCCTTGTACTTGTCACCGACGAAGTTGGTGACAACGAACCCGACGGTGCCGATCACCGAGATCAGGAACCAGCCGGCAATCAGCCGCTCCGCCCGCCGCTCGGCCCGGCGGTCCACGTCCTGCGCGCGCGGCGGACGAACGGTCACCCCACCGGCGGCCCGCTCCCCGTAGGTCGGCTGGATAACCCCAGTCTGCGGGCGAACGGCCGTGGTCGTGGGCTCACGGGTCGAGTCGGTCTGGTGGGGCGGCGTGCCCAGGGCCTCCGGGCCGTCCGACGTCCCGGCCGGGACGTCCGGGCCGCCGGCGGACACCCCGGATCCCCCGGCGGGCTGGCCGGAGGTGTCCACCGGGTGCTTCGCCCTTCTGAAGATGCTGCTCATCGAGTCCTGGTCAGATTCGTCGGCCGGTTCGCCCTGGTAGCCCGGGTAGTGCATGCGCCGGTCCGTCGGAACGGACGGCTGGTCCGCACCGGAATCCGCCGGCCCCGGCGTGCCCCGGCCCGTCTGGTCACTCATACCTTCTGCCTCGCTCCGATCCACAGGCACACACCCAGCAGGGCACCGACGCCCACCAGCCAGGCCAGCAGTCCCTCGGGCACCGGACCGTAGTTACCGAGGCTGTGCCCACCGGCACTCGGCGCTTCCTTCATGTGCTTGATGTAGGCCGCGATCGCGGTCGCGTCCTCCTCGTTCAGCTGGCGCGGGCCGAACACCGGCATCGACTCCGGCCCGGTCCGCATGGCCTCGACGACCTGCACCGGGGTGGCCTCGCTCAGCGAGGGGGCGAACTTGCCGTAGGTCAGCGGCGCGCCCTGCCCGACGGCCTGGTGGCACTGCGCGCAGTTGGCCCGGTACAACTCGCCGCCGTGCGACAGGTCGGCGTCGTTGAGCGCCGCGTCCGTGACCTTCGGCACCTCCTCGCCGCCGCCAAGGCTCTGGATGTACGCGGCGAGCTGGTCGATCTGGGTCGCCGAGTAGATCGGGGGCTTGCGGTCGGCCTGCGCGGCGGGGGCGGCCAGCGGCATCCGGCCGGTCGACACCTGGAAGTCCACCGCGGCGGCGCCGACGCCGATGAGGCTGGGCCCGGTGTTCGTGCCCTGCGCTCCCAGCCCGTGGCAGGTCGAGCAGCCCTGCAGGTACAGCGCCCGGCCCTGCCGGACCGCCTCGTTGGCGTCCGGGGTCTGCGCGGCGTTGCCGCCCGGCGCCAGCACCGTCCACAGCACCCCCGTGGCCAGCAGGCCGAGGACCATGACCAGCGCGGAGGACCTCCGGCGGCGACGCGCGGACGCCGTTCGTCCGCGCGAGAACCGCTTCGTGGCGGCGACCGACACCGAGGATCGCGACGCCGCAGTGCCCGACGCCGGGGTGCCCGACGGTGGGATGCCCGACGGCGTGTCCGAGGATGACGAGGAGCCCGAGGATGCAGTCATGTCGCTCACTGGAGGAGGTAGATGGTCGCGAAGAGGGCGATCCAGACAACGTCGACGAAGTGCCAGTAGTACGACACGACGATCGCCGAGGTCGCCTTCTCCGGTGTGAAGCGCCCGTACGTCGATCGGCCCAGCACCATCAAGAAGGCGACGAGACCGCCGATCACATGGAGCCCGTGGAAACCGGTGGTCAGGTAGTACACCGATCCGTAGGCGTGCGACGCCATCGTGAACTTGTTCTCGCTGAAGTACTCGTTCGCCTGGCCGCCGACGAACACCAGACCCATGATCAGCGAGATCAGGTACCAGCGCCGTAGCCCGTACACGTCACCACGCTCGGCGGCGAACACGCCGAGCTGGCAGGTGACGCTGGACAGGACCAGGATCACGGTGAAGAACAACGCGTACCCGACGTGCAGCTCCACGGGTCCGTGTTCGGATCCGGCGGGGTCGCCGGTGACCGGCGGCCAGTTGCCGCTGTTGACCGAACGGATCGTGAAGTACATCGCGAACAGGGACGCGAAGAACATCAGCTCCGACGACAGCCACACGACCGTGCCAACCGAGACCATCGAGGGACGGTTGGCCGTCGGGTGTGGTGGAGGAGCCTTCTCGAGGACGGGGGCTGAGGCCACGTCGGTCATTCTGGCACGGGACGGCCCACGCGCCACTGTAGGTTCGACGTTCGGTAGGACTACGACCCGTCGATGACCGCCCCGAATCATCGTGGCGGCTGCCTCGCCTGCCCGGCAAAGCCCTGCCGTAGCTGGAAAAACGCAGGTCACAGCGATGTCAGTTGGCCTACGAACGACGCGGAGCGACAAGGCTGACCCAGCCGATGTTGCGTGCCTCACCCGCGACACGCCGGCCCGCCAGCGCCCTCCGGCGGGCACAGTCGAGCCAACACGGACACCCCCGACCGCGCCGTGACCCGACCGTGACGTGACGTGATGCCGGGCCGAGGCGGGCCTCAGCCGGACATCGCGGCGAGCGCCCGCAGGCCGTCCGCCGGCAGGGCGATGCCGCCCTCCGAGCCGGGATCGACCGCGAGCAGAAGATCGTCGGACGGCCAGATCCGGCCCAGGGCCGCCACCTGGACCGTGCGGTAACGCGCCACCTCCGGCAGCGCCTCGGCCAGGCGTTGCTCAGAGGTGAACGTCGGGACGAACTGGGTGCCGTCCTGCCGTTCGGCCACCGGCAGCTGCAGCAGGCTGTCGTCCTCCTCCGACAGATCGGTGATGTCGTTACCGAGGTCGGGCAACAGGACCTCGGCGGCGGCGAGGTCACCGAGCGCGGCCCACTCGTCCTTGCCCTCGGCGAGGCGGTGCAGCGCGGCCCGCGCGGCCGTGCCCTGCGCGGAGGGGACGCCGGGCGGGATGGCGGCGCCGGGC
>NZ_CDWWXB010000174.1:0-1827 GCF_977971855.1 Frankia sp. CoWAU3
CGCCTCGTCCGCGAGGTATCCGGTCACGCGAAGCCGTTCCCGCACATCAGCGACGTCGGCGAAAGCGTGTTCCTGCAGCGACATGGCCACCTTCCGTCCGTCCCCGTGTCAGGCATCGCCACGTCCATACTGCCAGGCTGGCGCCGCAGACGGGTGACTACGCCTTGCGCGCCGCCGTCCGCCGGGTGGATATCCACGGGCTGCTCATCGACCTGTTCGCCGCCGGTTCACCCGGGGATTCTCCCGAGGTGTTCGCCTGGGTGTTCGCCGGTTCAGTCGATCCGCTCGTAGGCGGGAAGAGTAAGGAACTCGACGAAGGTCTCGCCGAGCGCCGTCTCCTCGAACACCGCCGCCGCGTCCTTCCAGCGACCGTTGTCGAAGGCGGCCGCGCCGATGGAGAGCCGGATCTGGTCCAGCACCTCCGCCAGAGTGGTCCGGACCAGATCGGCCGTGACCGGACGGCCGTCGTCGAGCACGACCCCGGCGGCTATCCACTGGAAAATCTGACTACGGGAGATCTCAGCGGTGGCGGCGTCCTCCATCAGGTTGTCGATGCCGACCGCCCCGATCCCACGCAGCCAGCTCTCCAGGTAGCGCACCCCGACGCTGATGTTCCCGCGGACCCCGGCCGCGGTGACGGAACCCGGAGTGTCGCGCACCGCCAGCAGGTCGCCGGCGCCGACCTTGACGTCGTCACGCAACCGGGTGAGCTGGTTCGGCTCGTCGCCGAGCACCGCATCGAAGACCTCGGTGCACACCGGCACCAGGTCAGGGTGCGCCACCCAGCTCCCGTCGAACCCGTCCGCGGACTCCCGCTCCTTGTCGGCGCGCACCTTCGCCAGGGCCGCGGCGTTGATCTCGGGGTCGCGCCGCGACGGGATGAACGCCGCCATCCCGCCGATCGCGTGCGCGCCGCGGCGATGACAGGTGGAGACCAGCAGCTCGGTGTAGGCGCGCAGAAACGGCACCGTCATCGTCACGCCGTTGCGGTCGGGCAGCAGGAACTCAGTCGGCCGGGACGCGAACGTCTTGATGGTGGAAAACATGTAGTCCCAGCGGCCAGCGTTGAGTCCGGCGGAATGCTCCCGCAGCTCGTAGAGGATCTCCTCCATCTCGAAGGCGGCGGGCAACGTCTCGATGAGAACGGTCGCCCGGATGGTGCCGACGGGCAGGCCGAGCTCGGCCTGCGCCGCGGTGAACACGTCGTTCCACAGCCGGGCCTCGAGATGACCCTCCAGCTTCGGCAGGTAGAAGTACGGCGCCACGCCCGTAGCACGCAGGGCGTGCGCGTTGCGGACCAGGTACATTCCGGCGTCGAAGAGCGCGGCGACGATCGGCTCCCCGTCGACGGTGACGTGCCGCTCCGGCAGGTGCCAGCCGCACGGGCGCACCACGAGCGTCGCCGTGGACTCGTCGAGCTCGTAACGACGGCCGTCGGGCGAGGTGAAGGCGAGCGTGCCGGCGACGGCCTCACTCAGGTTGTGCTGTCCGACGACCATGTTCGACCAGGTCGGCACGTTGGCGTCCTCGAGGTCCGCCATGAAGACCCGGGCACCGCTGTTGAGCGCGTTGATGAGCATCTTGGCGTCGGTCGGGCCGGTGATCTCGGCCCGACGGTCGACCAGCCCCGGCGCCGGCGACGCGACCCGCCAGTTCCCGGCCCGGATGTCGGCGGTCTGCGGCAGGAAGTCCAGGGCGGCCCCGGCTGCGATCGCGGCGCGGCGGGCGGCCCGGGCGGCGAGCAGTTCGGCACGCCGGCCGGCGAACGTGCGGTGCAACCCGGCGACGAAGGCCAGCGCGTTGTCGGAGAGCACCGCGTCGACCTGC
>NZ_CDWWXB010000174.1:2244-7903 GCF_977971855.1 Frankia sp. CoWAU3
CGCCGTCGGTGGCGGGCAGCACCCGAGGATCGACGGCGCACACCGTCTCGTCGCCGTGCACGGTGACCCCGGCATCGTGCAGGGCGGCCAGCACCCGGGGCAGGAACTCCCCGGCCACGCCGGCATGCACGAGCAGGGTCTCCGCCGAGTTGCACACCGAAACCCGCTGGGTCTTCGCGTTGACGGTGATCGCGAGCGCCTGGTCGAGGTCGGCATCGGCGTCCACATACACGTGGCAGTTGCCGACCCCGGTCTCGATGACGGGCACCGTCGACTCCTCGACGACCGCCCGGATCAGACCCGCGCCACCCCGCGAGATGAGCACGTCGACGAGCCCGCGCAGCCGCATCAGGTGCTTGACCGCATCGTGGTCCACCCCGGGGACGAGCTGCACCGCGTCCGCCGGCAGGCCGCTCGCGACGGCGGCGCCGCGCAGCACCGCCACCAGCGCGGTGTTGGAATGTAGCGCGGAGGCGCTCCCGCGCAGCAACGCGGCGTTGCCGCTCTTGAGACACAGGCCCGCGGCGTCCACCGTGACGTTCGGCCGGGCCTCATAGATGATCCCGACGACACCGAGAGGCACCCGGATCTGGCGCAGCTCCATCCCGTTCGGCAACACCCGGCCGCGCACGACCTCGCCGACCGGGTCCTCCAACGCCGCGACCTGACGCAGGCCGTCGGCCATGCCGGCGAGCCGGGCCGGGGTGAGGGTGAGCCGATCGACCATCGCCCCGGCGGTGCCCGCCGCCCGCGCGGCGGCGAGGTCCTCGGCGTTCGCGGCGAGAATCTCCGCGGAACGGGCGATCAACGCGTCGGCCATGGCGAGCAGCGCGCGGTCCTTCTCGGCGCGGCTGCGCGGCGCCAGCAGGGCCGCCGCCGCCTTGGCACGGACGGCGCTGCCTCGGACATCCTCCGCAGAGGTGCTCATCTCGGGTCCTCCGTTAGGCGGGCGCCGCGGCGCTGCCCGCCGCTACGAGGCTACCGGTGGCTCGGCGGTCGTGCCGTTCATCGCTCCTCACCCGTATCCGTCGCCTACACCCACGTCCGTCGCCTACACCCGCATCCGTCACCTACACCCGCATCCGTCACCTACTCATCCCTGCATCCGCGACCTACTCATCTCCTTATCCCGTTATCCAGATCTGCGATCCGCCAGGTCCGCGACAGGCAGGGACCCGGAACGGTGATAACCGGAACAGCCGGAAAGGCGCGCAGTTCGGACCCCCATGACGATCATCTCGACGGGATTGCCTACCGTGGTCGCATGCGTGCGCTGCACACGTCCGACTGGCATCTCGGGCGTGGCCTGTACGGTCACGACCTGATGCCGGCCCAGGCGGCCTTCGTCGATCATCTCGTCGACGTCGTCCGTTCCGAGGGCGTTGACGTCGTGCTCATCGCCGGCGACGTGCACGATCGGGCGATCCCGCCGGTGGGCGCGCTGGAGCTCTTCGACGAGGCGCTCTCCCGACTGCGCGATGCCGGCGCCCGGGTCGTGGTGATCAGTGGCAACCACGACGCGGCCCGCCGGCTCGGCGACAAGGCCGGCCTGCTCGACCCCCGCGTCCGCATCCGGACGGATCCGGCCGCGGTCGGGGATCCGGTCGTCGTCGAGGATCCCGCCGGGGCGGTCCGGGTGTACGCGATTCCCTACCTGGAGCCGTCGGCGGCGAACTCCCAGCTTCCCGAACCGGCGCAGGCGCCATCTGGCTCGGACGTCCCGGCCGCCGGGATCCCCGCCGCGACGATGCACCAGGCGATGCACCGGGCGATGCACGCAGTGCGGGCCGACCTCGCACGGTATCCGGATGCCCGGTCCGTCGTGGTGGCGCACGCCTGGGTCACCGGCGGGGCGGCGAGCGAGAGCGAACGCGACATCAGCGTCGGCGGGGTGGGCAATGTGCCGGCCCAGTTGTTCGAGGGGATCACCTATACCGCGCTCGGCCATCTGCACCGGCCACAGGCGATCGCCCCGTCCGTCCGCTACAGCGGATCGCCACTGGCCTACTCCTTCTCGGAGTCCGGCGACGCGAAAGCGTCACTGCTCGTCGAGATCGGTCCGACCGGGCTGGGGAACGTGACCCGCATCGGCGTTCCCGCCCGGCGGCGGATGGCCCTGCTGCGCGGCAGTCTTGCCGACCTCCTCACCGACCCCGCCCATGCCCCGCACGAGGCCGACTTCGTCTCCGCTGTGCTGACCGACCCCGTCCGCCCCATGGACGCCATGGCCCGGTTGCAGCGCCGGTTCCCCTTCGCCCTGCGGCTCGCGCACGAACCGGAGACGGAACCAGACGAGATACTCAGCTTCGGCCGGCGGACCCGGGGACGCTCGGAGCTGGAGATCGCCGAGGCCTTCGTCGCCCATGTACGCAGCGCTCCCTCGGCTCGGGAACGTGCTCTGCTCGCCGAAGCCCTCGGCGCCGCCCGCCGGGCCGAGGAGGAAGTCGCCTGATGCGTCCCCACCACCTGACCCTGGCGGCGTTCGGCGCCTTCCCCGGCACCGTCGAGATCGATTTCGACGTCCTCGGCAGCGGCGGCCTGCTCCTGCTCTGCGGGGAGACCGGGGGCGGCAAGACGACGCTGCTCGACGCGGTCGGGTTCGCGCTGTTCGGCCGGGTGCCGGGGATGCGCGGGGAGGTCTCCGGGCCGCCGGACCTGCGCTCGCACCACGCCGCGGCATCCCTACGGCCGGAGGTGACGCTGGAGTTCACGGTGGCGGCGGGACGTTTCCGGATCACCCGCGGCCCCGCCTGGGACAAGCCGAAACGCGGCGGCGGGACGACCCGCGCCCATCCGACGGCACGGCTGGAACGGTTCGACGGCGCCGGCGGCTGGGAGACGGTCGCCACCCGCATGGAGGACGTCGGCCATGAGATCGACCTGCTCGTCGGCATGAGCGACAAGCAGTTCTTCCAGGTCATCATGCTCCCGCAGGGACGCTTCGCCGACTTCCTCCAAGCCGACCACGGTGCGCGCGAGAAGCTCCTGAAGCGGCTGTTCCACGTCAACCGCTTCGAGTACGCCGAGCAGTGGCTGCTGGACCAGGCAAAGACCGCCGCCGAACGGCTGGCGCTGGCCCGCGCCGAGCTCGACCGGGTGACCGCCCGGGTCTCGCAGGTGGCGGCCGTCGACGAGCCGGAGGATCCGACGGCTGACGCCGGCTGGGCCTCGGACCTCGCCGGGACCGCCGCGGCGGCGGCCATCTCGGCCGACGAGGCGGCCGGCGCGGCGGCAGCGCGGCGCACCGCGGCCGAGGAGGCCTTGGACCAGGCACGCGACCTCGCCCGACGCGTCGGGCAGCGCCGGGTACTGGCCGCCCGGCAAGAGGAGCTCGCGGCACAGGCGCCCCGGATCGAGCTGCTCGCCACCGAGTTGGACTCGGCCCGCCGGGCCGCCGTCGTCGCACCCGCCCTGGGCGAGGTCCACCGCCGCGCCGCCGAGGTCCACCGGGCCGAGGCCGCCGAACGAGACGCCCGGGACCGGCTCGGACGCCATCCATCCGGGCTCCTTCCCGGGGAACCCGCCCCCTCGGGACCGCTGCCCGAGGAGGGCACCGGGAGGCCTGCCGAAGCACCTGCCGAGGAACTCGCCCGCCTGGCCCGCCTCGCCCACACCGAGACCGGGCGACTGGGAACGTTGGCCGACACCCTCGCCGCCGCCGAGCAGGACGCCGAGGAGGCCGCCGGGGCCGACCAGGATACGGCCGCCTACACCCGGTCCGCCGCCGAACTCGCCGAGGCGATCAGCGTCACGCTGCCCCGCGCCCGCGTCGAGGCCGAGGCCCGGGTGGAGGTCGCCCGGCGGGCCGGCGCCGCTCTGCCCGGCCTGGTCGAACGGGCCCGGTGGGCCAAGGAGCTGGCCTCCGCCGTCCGGGAGGGGCGGCAGGTGCGGACCGTGGCCGACGAGGCCGAACGAGACGCATCCGCGGCCCGGACCCACGCATCCGACCTCCGGCGGCAGCGATTCGACGCCATCACCGCCGAACTCGCCGCCGCGCTTGTCCATGACACGCCCTGTCCGGTCTGCGGGGCCCTGGAGCATCCCGACCCGGCCGAAACCCGGGCCGACCATGTGAGCAAGGACGCCGAGACCGCGGCCGGGCAGGAGGCGGACCGGCTCGCCGACGCCGCGACGAGGGCGGGCCGGGCGGTAGCCCACTGGGAGTCCCGGGTCCGGGCGCTGCACGCCGACCTGGTCGGCCCAACGGACCCGGACCACAGCGCGAACCCGGACGACCGCGTCGAGGCCGCCTTCGCCGAGATCCGCGCGCTTCCGGTCGCGACGCTGCTGGGCGGCTCCGGGGCGCCGGTCGCGGATCGGCTCGATGAACTCGCCGCCGTGCTGACCCACGCGGTCCGCGCCCGGACCCGGGCGGCGAAGAAGCTCGCCGCGGCGGAGGCCGCGTTGCGCGAGGTCCACGAGAACGAGAAGGAGACCGCGGCCCGCCATTCCGCCGCACGGACCGCGGCGCAGGCGGCCCGGGAACGCGCGGCGGACGCCCGGGACCGCGCCGCCCGACGGCTCGCCGGCGTTCCGGCGGAGCTATGCGACCCCGACGCCCTGGCCGCGCGCCGCCGTGCCGTCACCGCCCTCGCCGCCGATCACGAGGCCGCGCAGGCCGCGGCCCTGGCTGCCGAGCAGGCCCGGGCCGAACACATCCGCGCCGGGACGGCCGCCCTCGACCAGGCGCGGCAGGCGGGGTTCTCCGACCTGGACGACGCCGCCGAGGCCGTGCGGGACTCCGACTGGATGCGCCGCGCCGCGGACGAGGCCCGGGCCCATCGGGACGAGCTCGTCGCCGTCGGGGCCAGGCTGGCGGGCGAGGATCTCGCCGTCGATCCGGGCACCGAGGTCCCGCTGGCCGACCACGAGACGGCCGTGACCGACGCCCGTGAGGTCGACGAGAGCGCGCTCGCCACGGCCGCACGCGCCCGGGAACGGGCCGAGCGGCTGGCCGCGCTGGTCACGGAGTTCACCGAGAAGCTCACTACCCTGGATCCGCTGCGAGAGGCGGCGGACGAGCTGCGGGGACTCGCCGATCTGGCCGCCGGGCGGGGTGCCAACACCGAGCGCATGCCGCTGTCCAGCTTCGTGCTGGCGGCCCGGTTGGAAGAGGTGGCCGCCGCCGCCAGCCATCGGCTCGCGGCGATGAGCGGCGGTCGGTTCACCCTGGTGCACGACGCGGGGGAAAGCCGCGACAAGCGTCGGCGCGCCGGCCTCGGGCTACTGGTCGACGACGCCTGGACCGGCCGGCAGCGCGACACGGCCACCCTGTCCGGCGGGGAGACCTTCCAGGCGGCGCTGTCACTGGCCCTCGGGCTCGCCGACGTCGTGACGGCCGAGGCGAGAGGCCGGCGGATGGACGCGCTGTTCATCGACGAGGGTTTCGGCACGCTCGACCCGGGCAGCCTCGACGAGGTGATGACCGTTCTCGACGAACTGCGTTCCGGCGGCCGGCTCGTCGGCGTCGTCAGCCATGTCACCGAACTGCGCCAGCGCATCCCGAACCAGATCCGGGTCGTCAAAGGGGTCGGCGGCAGCCGGGTCGAGACCACGTCCTGACCCGGACACACCACTACTCGGCTGGCCTAGCCGGGAAAACCGCCCCCCAGGCCAGGGCTGCGCGAAGGTCGCGTGGTGTGACGGCCTGTTGCGTTAA
>NZ_CDWWXB010000175.1:0-2579 GCF_977971855.1 Frankia sp. CoWAU3
GCCCTGCCCCGGTGGTCAGGGCGAGTAGAGCGAGCGGGATATTGAGGACCTGGTCAACGACGTGCATGAGCTCATATGCGGAGTGCCGAAGACCGGCATCGGCCGCTGCGGTCGAAGCCAGGACGAGCTGCGCGAACGCCACGCCATTCCAGCCGACACTCACCAGCACATGCACTGCCAACAGGGCGGTGCGCATTGGTTTACGCAGGTAGCGGTACCGCTCGCGCATGGTGGCGCCGGCCGCCGAGGCGCCGGCCGGCGGGGCCACGGCGGGTACGGGATTCCCGGAATCGGCTGTCTGCGCAGGATCGACGGTCGGCTCCGAATCGCGCGGTGACGCCGGGTTTGCCGGTGCCGCCGGACCGGCAGGCGTCGCGCTGGCGGCCAGGTCGGTGCCGGCAGCTGGGTCCGTGCTATCAGCTGGGTCCGTGCTGTCCGTGGTCTCGAGCGGCGTCGAACCGGCCGCGGTGGGCACCGGTCCGGCGGGGGATGCGGTCATGTGGACGTCTCGGGCAGATTCATCGTCCGATTCTCTCCGTCACTGGATCATCAAGTGAGACGATTGTCAGGCGTCCTGGGCTGGCTCTCCGAGTAGCGGATCGAAATAGTACAGCCAATCGGTTGGCCCGGTCTGGCATAGGTGACCAGAAGCTACTTCCACAATTTAAATGCAACCGCATCCGGACCGCGTTCGGATCATGGTATAGAAAGACTGATCATCGGTGGTGTGGGCTTTCCTGCGCCGCCACCTTCACGTCTGGTCGATCGACGGCTCGACCCGTGCGCAATCCACGCGCACGGGACCGGTCCACTCCACAGCGGCCCGCGGAGGGCGGCCCGCGGAGGGCGGCCCGCGGAGGGCGGGCCGGTCAGGCTGGTGGGATCCGAATCCCTGACCCGAGTCAGGGATTCGGGATCAGGGATTCGGGGTGGGACCGTCCGGTTCGGTCTGCTCGGCGAGGAAACGCTCCAAGGCCTCGCCGAGTTCGTCGGCGGTCGGCAGCGGCTGGACGTCGTCCGCGGCCGGCAGGCTCGGCCCGCGCCGTCCGCGCTGGTAGGCGTCGTACTGCTCTTCCAGGGCGCTGACCAGCGCGGCGGCCTCACCGCCCCCGGCGATCTGGCTGTCGACCTCGTCCTGGATGGCAACCGCGGCGGAGCGCAGCCCGTCCAGCGGGAGCAGGAGCCCGGTCGCCTTCGACACCGAGGTCAGCAGGACCTCGGTGGCCGCCGGATAGGTCGTCTGCGCCAGGTAGTGCGGGACGTGAGCGGCGAAACCCATCGCATCCCGGCCTTCCCGCCCGAGCTCGAATTCCAGCAGGTGGCCGGCGCTGCCGGGGACCTGTAGCCGGCGCAGCCAGGGCTCGTACCCCACGATGAGGTCCTTACGGGTCGCGTACGCGCTCACCACCGACGGGCGGGTGTGCGGCACCGCCATCGGAATCGCGTTCAGCCCGACCGTCAGACGGACGCCGAGCCGGGCCACGAGGCCTCGCAGCGCCACCGTGAACCGCTTCCACTGCAGGTCTGGCTCGGGCCCGGCCAACAGCAGGAACGGAGTGCCCGCCTCGTCCCGCAACAGGTACAGCGCGAGGACGGGATCCTCGTAGCTTTCCCAGCGATCCTCGGAGAAGACCATGGTCGGCCGGCGGGACCGGTAGTCGAGCAACTGGTCGATGTCGAAAGTGGCGAGCAGCTGGTGGTCGAGCGCGGTCATCAGGTGCTCGCCGGCCAGGCTGACCGCGCTGCCAGCGTCGACCACCCCGGTCATCGCCTCCAGCATGACGGGACGGCCGAGATCGATCGAACCGCCGGCCAGGTCCTCGGCAAGATCGTAAAGTGCATCGGGATCAAGCACGGGTTGAGGTCCTCCTTACGCCACGGGTCGCGTCCGTCCTCAGGAAGAAGCGTGGCGCGCGCCTCCTCATTCCACCGGCTTGTTCCACGGGCCTGTCGCGGCCCGGGGGTGCCAGCGAGCCTCGTCACACAGGCGATGCGACAATTTTACCGGTAAGGAGCGATTCGCCGGTGGGTGATGACGGGCTGTTATCTCAATCCCGCTAGGCTGCCAGGAACGCTCCGGGGCCGGATCTGCCGTGGTGACCAGGCCCAGCGGCCTAAGGTGGCCGGACCCGACTGAGCAGGAACCCGACTGGACGAATCGGCGTGGTGTGTCCGGTCGTCATGCACATCCGCGCGGCGGAAGGCGGCACGGGATGATCGAAGCGCAGGGATTCACGGCCTCACCGGGGCATCCCGACCTCGGACGGCCTGGTAGCGGTCTGGACGCCGTCGACGTGCGCCGGATTGAGGCCGTGTGCGCGCCGAGGGTCTCCTCGCCGGCCTGTTCGACGGCCTTGACGAGGCGGCGGCCCTCGTCGATCTGGTGGCACGGTACTGCGTCTTGGACCACGCGGCGCTGCTGATCGCCGTGGACGACTTCGAGGCCGCGCTCGCGGCGTTGCCCGCTCTCGGAGTGCGGCCGAGCGCGCTGGTGCCCAGCGTCATCGTGAAGGCCCGGCTGGCCGAGCGCTACGCGGTGCGCGCAGAGCTGCTCGACGTGCGTCTCACCCACGCCGCGC
>NZ_CDWWXB010000175.1:3038-7871 GCF_977971855.1 Frankia sp. CoWAU3
TTGGAGATCTTCATGCTCCGGCGGACACCTGGACTACCGGCCGGGCTCATCGAGCAGGAACGCGTGTTCGAGCTCGAGCGGCACTTCGCGATGCGGCTGCCGGACCCAAATCCGATCATCATCGAGGGACTGCGCTGGGTGTTGCGGACCCGGGCCGAGTTCCACTGGGACGGTGGCGGCTACAACCCGCATGACCGGCCGGCTGCCGGAGGTACGAGCGTGCTGTACTTTCTGCGTCTCGCGCCGGACGGCAAGGGAGGTGTCTGTCGCGAGCGGCTGGAAATCAAGTTCTTCGGCGATTTCTCCGCCATCGCGGACACACATCTCGCCCCGTGCGCCGACGGCGCGCCCTCGTGGGAGGTGCCGCCCGGTGCGCCGCACGCATGGTAAACCCGCCCACGTGGGGTGTGACCAGCACGCCGGGCGCCCGCCACAGCGGTGACCCCGCTGGAGGACGAGCACGACTCAGGCCCCCCACCTCCTCAGGCCCCGAGGAGCAGCGCCCAGACCACCAGGCTCACGAACGACAGCGGAACCCCGACTCCCACCAGCAGGCTCGGCAACGGTGTCGCGAGTTCGTGACGGGCGGCGATGAGTGCGCCGGCGACCATCGGGGGCATCGCCACCTCGAAGAGGGCCACCTGCACGTCGTGATCTCCGACGGTCCCCGTCAGCGCGTAGATCCCCACCACGAGCGCGGGCGCGGCGACCAGCTTGACGCCGAGGCCGAGGGCCAGCTCTCGCCACCGCACCCGGACCGCACGCACCTGGAGTTGCAGACCGATGGAGAACAGGGCGAGCGGGGTGAGGGTGCCACCGAGCGACCCCAGCGCGGCGTTCAGCCAGCCCGGGAAGGTCACCGGCCGCAGGACGAGCGCGGCCACCAAGGCGATCAGCGCCGGAGCGGTGAGGACCCGACGGGCGAGCTCGGCGCGGGAAAGCGATGCGCCGGCACTGATCGTGACCGTCCCGAGGACCACCGTGTTTAGCAGTAGGAAGGAACCGAGCTGATCCACGAGCACGGCAACCGGGACCGACGACGCGCCGAAGAAGGCGGTCACCATCGGGATGCCGACGAAGCTCGTGTTCGCCACCGCGGTCGTGGCGATCAGGGCGACGACGACCTCCCGCGGCATCCGCAACGCTCGTCCGGCCAGCACGTAGCCAGCCGTCGTCAGGACGAAGAGCAGGTAGGGCGCGGCGATGACGAGCGCGAGGTTCGGCGGGAAGACGATGCCATGCATGGCGCGCAGCGTCAGAGCGGGCAGGGCCACGTCCAGCAGCCAGACGTTGATCACGTGGGCGGTGTCCGCGGGCAGTCGTCCGCGGTGCCGGACCCCGATGCCCGCCACCAGTCCGACCAAGAGCACGATCAGTGCGGACATTCGGCCATCGTGGCAGCCGGGGTTCCCGGAAGGCGCTGGGATGCGCCGGGCGTGGGACAGGCCACGTGGCCGGCTTGGGGCGGGGACCGGCGCGCGGATGGATCATGGCCGGTGGTTTCGGCGGCGCCGATGCCATCGCAGTAGCCGAGGCAGCAGGATGTTGGCGGCGAACAGCACGGCGGCGAGGACGTAGTTGCCCGCACCCAGACGTTCCTGGCCGGGCAGGGGAAGCAGCGTATACGTGATCAGAACAACGGTGGACAGCAACAGAGTGCCGACCATCACCCCACCGATCCAGGGGGGCGAGTCGGTCATCGAACGGGAGCGCCGGCCCGCGGGCGACGGCGTCACGCCACCTGTTTGCACGGGTCCTGCTCCTCGATGTGACCGGCGTTCTGTTGTCCCAGTATATGACACGTGGCAGGCTCACTGTCGAGTTATCGTGCGCCGTCAGGGGTTTTCGCCCCGCGGTGGCGGTCGGCGCTGGTCGGCGGTCCGGCCGGCAAATCGGAGGTACCGATGGCGGCACCTGTTCTCACCGCGCCCGGCGGCCTCGCCTGGCGGGACGGCAAGCGGTACATGTGGCTCACCGCGATCATCGTTCCGTTGCTGGCCATCGTGGGATACGGCCTGTGGCATCGGACGGGTGTCGAGCTGCACTGGTGGATCACCCCGCTCTTCGTCTTCGTCCTGGTTCCGCTGCTCGACATGACCACACCGCCGGATCCGGTCAATCCACCGGAGGAGATCCGGGCCGCGCTGGAGGCCGACCGTTACTACCGCCGGTGCACGTATCTCTACCCGCCGCTGGCGGCCGTCGGCCTGCTGCTGGGCGCCTCGGCCTGGACGAACGGCGACCTGTCGTGGTCCGCCCGGATCGGCGTGGTGGTGTCGGTCGGCACCGTGACCGGGGTGGGTATCACCACCGCGCACGAGCTCGGCCACAAGCGGGGGATTTTCGAGCGCTGGTTGGCGAGGTTGATGCTGGCGCCGGCCGCGTACGGTCACTTCTCCGTAGAGCACAACCGGGGCCATCACGTGTGGGTAGCGACGGCGGCGGACCCGGCGAGCGCCCGGTTGGGGGAGAGCTTCTGGCGGTTCTGGCCGCGGACCGTCGTCGGCAGTCTGCGTTCCGCCTGGTCGCTGGAAGCCGCCCGGCTACGGTTGCGCGGCCGACGGGTCTGGTCGGTGCGCAACGAGGTCGTGCTCGGCTGGTTGCTCACCGCGGTGTTGTTCCTGGCGCTGGCCGTCGAGTTCGGGCCGGCTGTACTCGTCTTCCTCGCCGCCCAGGCGGCCTTCGGGTTCACCTTGTTGGAGGGGGTCAACTACATCGAGCACTACGGCCTGGCCCGGGAGCTGACTCCGAGCGGGCGTTATGAGAAGGTCGATCCCCGGCACAGCTGGAACAGCGATGCCGTGATCAGCAATCTGGCGCTTTACCAGTTGCAGCGACACAGCGACCACCACGCCAACCCGACCCGGCGCTACCAGGCACTGCGGTCCTTCGAGGCCTCTCCCCAGCTACCGGCGGGGTACGCCACGCTCCTGCTCGCGGCGTATCTCCCGCCGGTATGGTTTCGGGTGATGGACGACCGCGTCGTCGAGCATTACGGCGGGGACGTCAGCCGGGCGAACCTGCACCCCGCGCGCCGGGCTGCTTTGCTGACCCGGTACCGGTTGCCGTCCGGGCCGCCGCCGTCCCGGGGCGGTGTTCGTGGGTGAGTACTTCCTTGAATAACGCACGGTAACAGCGCAGGGCCGTCCGCGAGATCGTCGGTCGGTAAGGATTCCGACGGGGATCTGTCAGCTCTGGCCGGATTCCTCGGAGGTGCTCTGCTCGGCGGCGTCCTGATCGGCCGGCCGATCAGGAGCCGAGCCACCGAGATGCGCGGGCAGCCACCAGTCCGGCTCGCCCGGCGTGGGTCGCGGGTAGCGGCGCTGCGCGTCGTCGAGCAGCTCGTTCATCACCTTCTCCAGCAGCGCCGTGCCGTCGCGGCCCTTACCCAGTTCCGTGGGCTGGACGGGCCTGCCCACCGTGATCGAGACGCGGACACCGATCGCGTCCCGCAGTCTGAAGGGCCGCCCCTTGGTGAAAATGCGCTGGCTGCCCCAGAGGATCACCGGGATCACCGGCACCTTCGTGTGAGCGGCCATCCGGGCTGCCCCGGTCTTGAATGTCGCCAGACAGTAACTCGGACTGATCGTCGCCTCGGGGAAGACGCCCACGAGTTCCCCGGCGCGCAGCGCGTCGAGGGCGTGGCGCAGAGACGCTGCGCCGGCCTCTCGGTCGACCGGGATGTGGTGCATGCCGCGCATGAGCGGCCCGCTGATCCGGTGGTCGAAGACGGCCTTCTTGGCCATGAACCGGACCAGCCGACGCTCCGCGATCCAGAACGGCAGACCCGCGAGCGCGAAGTCCAGGTACGAGACGTGATTGATCAGGACGATGCCGCCACCCGATGCCGGGATGTTCTCCGTGCCCTGGATGTCGAGACGCAGGCGCAGTGCGCCGAAAAGTCCCCGCACCATGCTGACCACCGGCCGGTAGACGTACTCCGCCACGACGGGCCACTCCTCGATGTTCCTCGCGGTCTCCCCGGTGTGCCGAATGCGACACGACCTTACCCCCACCCCCTGACGCCGGTCGTCGTGGATGCCCGGCGATACCGCGGTCCGGTTTCACCGGAAGGCAACGTCGCGTGGGGCGGGGGCAGGATCGATGATGTTCTTATCAGGCGTCTGTGGAGGAGCGGGACCAACCGCGCGGATGAGGGAGAGACGACGGAAATGGAGATTCTGCGCCGGAGCATTGCGGCGCAGCCGGCGGCGCCGCAATGGGTGCTCGTCGTTGCCGCGATTCTGGCGGCCCTGACGGTACTCAGCGACCGCCTATGGCCGATATCTAGACATATGATAACAATTGCGCATGAAGGCGGACATGCCCTGGCCGCGGTCGCGACGGGGCGCCGCCTGGCCGGCGTTCGGCTGCATTCGGACACCTCCGGAGTGACCGTGTCCTCCGGACGGCCGACCGGTGCAGGTGTCATCGTGACCGTCGCCGCCGGCTACACGACACCGTCTCTGCTCGGTCTCGGAGCCGCGGGCTTGCTGGCCACCGGCCGGACGAGTCTGCTGCTACAGCTGTGCGTGGCGCTGCTGCTGGCGATGCTGGTCGTGATCCGCAACGGTTTCGGGGCCCTGTCCGTGCTGGGGAGTACCGCGGGAATCCTGGCGGTCTCCTGGTTCGCGCCGCAGACCGTGTGCGCCGGATTCGGCGCGTACATCGCGTGCTTCCTGCTGCTGGGCGCGATCCGCCCGGTGATCGAGGTGCAGCGGGGGCGCCGTCGGCGCCGGGCCGGGGATTCCGACCCGGATCAGCTCGCGCGGTTGACCGGACTGCCCCCGACGCTCTGGGTCGGGTTCTTCGGCCTAGCGGGAGTTTCCTAGA
>NZ_CDWWXB010000176.1:0-7377 GCF_977971855.1 Frankia sp. CoWAU3
CGCCGTCCCCGGGATACGGCCGACGGACGACGATCGATACCTTCTGCGCATGCCGCATTCGGGCAGCTTCGGGCTCCTCCTGACCGTGCACGTCGTTCTCGGGGTCTTCGTCATCGGTCCGCTGACACTGATCACCGTGGTCACCCCGCGCCTGCTGCGGTTGGGGGCCGGTGCCCTGCCGATCCTGCGCCTGTGCGTGCGGATGATCCGGGCTCTCGCGCTCGCCTCACTGCTCATCGTCGTGACGGGCCTCGGGCTGGTGCATCAGGGATCATTCGGCAGCGTGCGGTCGCTGGGCGACCCCTGGCTGTCGGGTGCCCTCGTGCTGTGGGTGGTGGCCACCGGGATCTCGCTGGGCATGATCGCGCCCGGGCTCGCCCACGCCGTCAAGGAGATCGACGCGGGCGGTGACACGCGTCGGCGTACCCTTCCAATCATGGGGGGTGTCGCCGTGAGCACCGCCTGCTGGATACTGATCATCGCTTTCATGGTCATCAAGCCCGGGACCTGACGCGGCCGGGCCACCGCGACGATCCGGGGGGGCGGGTCGGCGCTCAGCTCGCCTGCGCGAGCGTCCCGCGACGATCGACTTCCCCGCGATGCACGACATCGTCAAGCTTGTCCAGGATGCGACCCCAGACCTGGCGGGGAAGCTCATGCCCCATCCCGTCGATCTCCAGCAGCTCCGCGAGCGGGATCGCCGCGGCCGTCAACCGACCACCGAGGACCGGGACGAGCGGGTCCGCGTCACCGTGGACGACGAGGGTGGGGACCGGGAGCCGTGCGAGCCCGGGGGTGCGGTCGGGCGCCGCGAGCACGGCGGCGATCTGGCGCATGACCCCGACCGGGTTCGGGCGACGGCCCCATTGGATCTCGGCCCGCCGCCGCAGCCACGCCACGTCCGGCGCGAACAACGGCGAGCCCAGGACCTCCTGCGCCTCGTGCCCGGCGAGGACGAACTCCTCCAGGTCGGCCGGCGCCGGCCGCAGGAACAGCGCAATCGCCTCGGCGGTCGGCTGCACCCGGTGGTCACCCGGATGGGACATCATCGAGGTGAGGCTGCGCACCCGCTCGGGGTTCCCGAGGGCCGCGATCTGGGCGATCATGCCACCCATCGAGCTGCCCATCAGGTGCGCCGACTCGATCCCGAGGGCGGTCAGCAGGCCGATCGCGTCCGCGGCCAGGTCATCGAGCCGGTAGGGGGCGAGGTCGAAGCGACCGCTCAGGATCGCCGCCAGGTCGGGCCGACCGAGCTGGTCGAGATGAGTGGACAGTCCCACGTCCCGGTTGTCGAAGATGATCGTTCGATAACCGCGACGACCGAGCGCGGCCAGCAGGTCCGGGTGCCAGCCGACGAGCGGCTGCCCGAGGCCGCCGATCAGGAGCAGCGGCAACCCGTCCTCGTCTCCGTGGATCTCGTAGGCGAGGTCGATGCCGTTGACTGAGACGATACCCATGGTCGGAAGGTAGCCATCCCATGGCGCCGGCGCACGAGTTCCACCGGCAATCGGCCGGAGGTTACCCGAAAGGGCCAGGCGGATGCCGGCAGCGCGGCCGTCGAGCGGCGAACACCCCACCCATCAACTACTTTAGGTAGTCGATCGACTTCCTAAAGCGATTATCCTGCTGGGCGACCCCACCGGACGGGCACACATGATCTTTCCGACGATCGAGTTTGCGGCGTTCCTTGTCGTGGTGCTGGCGATCTCCTGGCTGCTGATGCCCCGGCCGAGGCTGTGGAAGCCGTTCATCCTCGGGGCGTCGTATTTCTTCTACGGCTTCGCGGACGCACGCTTCGTGCTGCTGATCGTGGCCTCCACCTTGATCAACCAGGGTGCCGCCGTCGCGGTCCACCGCTGGCGCGACCGCCGCCTCCTCATCGCCGCGATCGTCTGCGACCTCGGCCTGCTCGGCTGGTTCAAGTACTACAGCTTCTTCGCCCTGTCGGTGGACCGCGCGCTGGCCGAGATCGGCCTCCCCACGGCGCTGCCCCTGCTCCAGGTGGCGCTGCCGATCGGGATCTCGTTCTTCACCTTCCAGGCGCTGTCCTACGTCATCGACGTCCATCGCGGCACCAGCACACCCGCGTCGCTGCTGGACTTCGCCGTGTACGAGGCGTTCTTCCCGCATCTGGTCGCCGGTCCCATCGTGCGTGCGCGCGAGTTCATCCCCCAGCTCGCCACGCCACGGGATCCGAACCAGGTCCAGGCCACCCGGGCCGTGTTCCTGATCGTGGGCGGCCTGGTCAAGAAGGTGGTGCTCGCCGATCTGATCGCCTCACGCCTCGTCGACCCCGTCTTCGACGCACCCGGCCAGCACTCGTCGCTGGAGATCGCCACGGCCGGCTACGGCTACGCCGTGCAGATCTACTGTGACTTCTCGGCGTACTCCGACATCGCGATCGGGATCGCCCTCCTGCTCGGCTTCCGCTTCCCGGACAACTTCGACCGTCCCTACGCGGCCGTCACCCTGCAGGACTTCTGGCGCCGCTGGCACATGACCCTGTCCCGATGGCTACGCGACTACGTCTACCTACCGCTCGGAGGGAACCGGAAGGGGAAGCGGCGCACCTACCTCAACATCATGATCACCATGACTCTGGGCGGTCTCTGGCACGGCGCCGCCTGGACGTTCGTCCTGTGGGGAGCGCTGCACGGCGGTGGGCTGGTGACCGAACGCCGGATCCGGGCCCGACGGGCGGACCGGATCCGGGCGACGGAACGGGCCCGAGCCACGGGACAGGAGCAGATCCCGGGACAGGCCCGAGCCACGGGACAGGAGCAGATCCCGGGACAGGCCGAATCGGCGGGGCTCTCCGCGATGCCGCTACCCCGGCCGGGATCGGAGAGCCCCGCACCGCTCCTTTCCACTGGCGGATCCGGCGCCGTTATTGGTCCCGGTCCCGCTGCCGGCTTCGGCATCGCCGGCAGTTCCGCGGGGACGCCGACCACCGCGAGCCACCAGACGATCATCGCCGCACAGGCCGCGCTTCCCGAAGCGGTCCCCAACCCGGTCCACGCCTGGGCCGGCCGGCTGGCCGTCTTCCACTTCGTGTGTGCCACCTGGGTCCTGTTCCGAGCGCCCGACCTGGCAACGGCACGCGAGCTCGTCGTCCGGCTGTTCACCGCGAGCGGACCGGCGCCGCTGGTCACTCCGACGGTCCTCGCCGCCATCGGGGTGGGACTGGCCACCGCAGCCGTCCCCCGCGTCTGGTGGATCCACGCGCAGGCCGCCTTCACCCGACTGCGCCTTGGCGCTCAGATCGCGCTGCTCACCCTGAGCATCATGATCATTTATGCGATCGTTGGCCCGCAGGACGTCGCGCCGTTCATCTACTTCCGCTTCTGAGTCACGCTCGCCTGCTCTCCCCAGCCCAACCCCGGTCCCGGAGCCTGAGTGTTACCCCGGCCGGGGTCGCCCAGGCCGGACGATACGAGCAACGGCGAGAGGGGCTTTAACTTAGAGTAATCGAATAGCAACGCCCGATCACATTCCGGGACATCTGTGACCTGCGTCAACGAAGCCGAGGGGCGATGACTGAGCGTGAAGATTCGGCGCCACCGGGACCCCCGGCGACCGCAGCCGCGGCAACCACCGGTGTCGTCCGGGTTCGGCAGGCCTTCCTACTGGTAGCCGTCACCCTGGGTCTGCTGGCGGTGCTCCGCGCCTCGGCGATGGTGCACGCGGGCGAGGGCATGCGCCCAGGACTCACCCGCACGCTCGTGCTGGGCGGGGCCCGTCCGATCGAACGGATCACCCGGACCGTCCATCTCGACGAACCGGACCGGTGGTTGTCACGCGCGTTCGGTCACGACGCCAAGTCCGGCGGAACCTTCTCCGAGCTGGCATCGGCGGCCAGCCGAGCTGAAGCCGAGCCCGATCGCCCCGGCACCCTCGGGCCGGGCGCCGCCGGTTCCCACCGCTCCCCGCTGCCACCGCGCCACCCGACCGCGGCCGATCCGCTGCGCGTCCTGGTCACCGGGGACTCGCTGACGGAATCACTCGGTCCGAGCATCATGAACAGTGCGCCCGCCGCGATCCGGGCACAGACCGAGACGCGGTTCGGCACGGGCCTGGTGCGGCCCGACTTCTTCGACTGGGCCACCCATGCCCGGGCGCAGATCACGCAGCGCAACCCGGAGCTGGTGATCGTCGCCATGGGCGGGAACGACGGCCAGGGCATCACGCTTGCGGACGGAACCGTCCTGCCAGCCGGATCGGACGCGTGGACCGCCGAGTACCAACGGCGTGCCATCGTCGTGATGCGGATCTGGAGCGGCGACGGGGCCCGCCGAGTGCTGTGGCTCAGCCTCCCGCCAGCCCGGTCGGACCAGCTGAACGGCTACTTCCGCCGGCTGAACGAGGCGACCCTCGACGCCACGACCAGGGTGGTCGGAGCCCGATATCTCGATCTCACCCCGTGGTTGTCGAAGAACGGCGCATACAGCGACTACCTCACCAGCGCGGACGGTAACACCGTCCTGGCCCGAGCCCGTGACGGCGTGCACCTGAGTCTCGACGGCGCGCGGATCGCCTCGGGACACGTTCTGGAGACCGTGCGCAGCACGTGGAACCTGCGGTGAACGACGATCGGACCGACCAACCGAACTGGACGATCAGACCGACCGAACTCTCAACGGGGGCGGAACCCGAAGCCCGCGCCGTCCAGATCCCGGCGAGCCTCCAGGACGGCGACCCGGGCTGCGGCCAGGACGTCGAGACCGGACGGCGCCGCCGCACCGGGCACCGAGATCGCGGCGACGAGCTCGTCGGCGAGGACCGCGAGCTGGTCGGTCAGGGCATGCGGCGCCAGCCGCGGCGGACGAGCGCCGGCCGGCGCTCCCGTGCCGGCCCGCTCGCCGAGCGACGCCAGTTCGTCGAGCAGCCGAACGGCCCGCTCCGCCCTGGTACCACCGGATTCCACCGGAACATCCCATGATGACCCGGACCAACACTGAAGGCGGTGAATCAGCAGGCCGACCTCACGGGTGAGATCACGGGTGAGATCACGGACCTCGTCGAACATCCGAGCAGGTTACCTGACGATGACGGGAACGGGTCTTGCTCTCTACTGTGGTATAAGGCACCCTCCAGACATGGTCCGTTGACGTCGGGTTTCACCTCAGGAGGCGCGCATGTCGCTGAACCGCTCCGCCCAGACCCACCAGATCCTCATCGAGCGGATACCGAAGGCAACCGGCCACGACGTGAACCACTGGCTCGATCGGCTCGACGACGGACCCGGCCTGCTCCGCTTCGCAGAGCGCGTCAACTGGCTGCGGGCCGAGCACGACCTGCCGCACTGCTATGCGGCGGCCCTGGTCCATGAGGCCGATCTGCGGCGGCGGGCGATCCGCGCGTAGACACTCGGCGGCCTCGGCCGCGCAGGTCCGGCCGCGCAGGTCCGGCCGCTCGGTGGGGCGTCGAGGTACGGCCCGGCTTCCCGCAGCTGTCCCCCGCCCCATGGCGCCGGGTACTCGGCGCCATGGGGCGGACACATGGTCCGCATCGTTGACGCGCCCGGTCGGCCACCGGACACATCACAATGACTGCATGAACCTCGACGCAGCCACTGAGTTCGTACGCGATCACCACCGGGCGGTGCTCAGCACCACCCGCCGGGATGGCACGCCCCAGATGTCACCGGTCACCGTCGGGGTGGACACCGACGGCCGTCTGCAGATCAGCAGCCGGCTCACCGCCTACAAGGTCCGCCACATCGAGCGGGATCCGACCGTACGGATCTGTGTGTTCCCCGATGAGTTCTTCGGGCCCTGGGTGCAGATCAACGGAACCGCCGAGATCGTCCGGCTACCGGCGGCGATGGACCTCCTGATCGCCTATTACCGAGACATCGCGGGTGAGCATCCCGACTGGGACGACTACCGGGCGGCGATGATCCGCGATCAGCGATGCATCATCCAGATCACTGCCCGGTCGGCGGGGCCGGACGTCTCGGGCTGAGGAGCAGGCTTGAGGACACCTGCCACGCGCGCGCCCTGACCTGATCATCGGCAGGACCCGGCCCCACGACGGACCCGCGCGCTACTGCCGCAGCTTGGAGAGCAGGCGCAGCGTCTCCAGGTAGACCCAGACGAAGCCGATCAGCAGGCCGAATCCCGCCCGCCACGCCTCGGAACGCGGCGCATGGGACGCGATCGCCCGCTCGATGTAGTCGAAGTCGAGGATGAACTGCAGGCTCGCGACGCCGAGCACAAGCAGGCTGAACAGGATGCCGAGCGGCGTCGCATCGTTGATCACCGGCAGGTGACTTCCGCTGGTGGCCCTGATCACGAGGTCGGTCAGGCCGAGGAGCACGACCCCGAGGAGCACGCCGAATACGATACGGGCCATCCGGGGGGTGGCCCGTAGCCGACCACTACGGTAGGCGACCAGCATCGCGACAAAGATCAGACCGGTCCCGAGCAGGGCCTGCGGGATGATGCCGTTGAAGGCGTTCTCGTAGTAGCGCGAGACCGCCCCGACCGCCACCCCTTCGATCAGGGCGAAGGCGATGATGAGCGGCGGACTGATCAGGTTGCGAAACGAGACGAACAGGCTGATCGCCAGGGCGACGAGGCCGGCCCCCAGCGCGATGCCGGGCGAGTCCGGCGCGAGGGCCCAGCCGACCGCGCCACCGACCGCCAGCAGTGCGAACAGCCCCAGCGTGTGCACGACGACGTCGTCGATCGTGAGGGTGGTGGGCTGGCGGTAGTGGCTCGCCAACTCCTCGGGGGTCGGCGTGGGAGGAGACGCGAACCCACCGCGACGGAACGCGGGGTTCGAGGAACGAAGGTCGGCCATGGAGCCGGCTCCTCTCGGTCGCCTCCGGGGAGGCATCACCCTCGGTGACTACAGCCTACGTCACCGTCTGGAACGTTCCTTGGGATAGGGGAGTTCCCGGCGCACCGGGACACGGTGGACGGCGACCGACAAGGCATCGCGACGCACGTCCACGCGCGCATCCTCGCAGCATCCCACAGCGACGAAGCCTTCCCCTCCTCGGCCGCGGTTCATCGGTCAGATGCCCGGACGACCGAGAAAGGATTGTGCCGGTGGTCGGAGTCGAACCGACACTCGAGCTGTTTTTAGGACAGCCTCCTCTACCAGTTGGGATACACCGGCTCGTCTACATCGCTGATGTTTCTACCACGCTACGTAGGGTCTGGGAATAACACATGCGGAAAAAGTGGTCCGGAGATGGCGGTACGACCGAAAGCGTGACTCATCGTGACGAGGATGCCAACTGTTCGCCATCCCCTTCGATCAGTGGACAGCTCAGATCGCTAAAAGGCGGGTCCACCGTCGGGTTTGGTCCTGACGACCAGAGCGGAGACGCGGGAAAAACACCCCCACCTAAGCTTGTCGTTTAACCTT